>NZ_JBHUYJ010000014.1:5616-43421 GCF_042668715.1 Streptomyces sp. NPDC057271 | reverse complement strand
TGCTTTTCTTCGGCTTGCTTTCTGAGGTGCGGCCGAAAGGCGTTCCGGCTTTGCAGGAGGGGGCCGCTTGGGACATCGGCGCGGGGTCTCGGGGCCCGGCCCCGAGACCACGGGGTTCCGGGTCCCGGGTCGGGCTCCGCGTCTCTCGTCAGACGAGGTCGAAGCGGTCCAGCTCCATGACCTTGTTCCACGCCGCGACGAAGTCGTTCACGAACTTCGCCTTCGCGTCGGCGCTCGCGTAGACCTCGGCGAGCGCGCGCAGCTCGGAGTTCGAGCCGAAGACGAGGTCGGCACGGGTGCCGGTCCACTTGACCTCGCCCGTGGCGAGGTCGCGGCCCTCGAACTCGTCCTGCGCCGAGGACGTCGACTTCCACACCGTGCCCAGGTCGAGCAGGTTGACGAAGAAGTCGTTGGAGAGCGTGCCCGGCCGGTCGGTGAGGACGCCGTGCCTGGACTGGCCCTGGTTGGCGCCCAGGACGCGCAGACCACCGACGAGGACCGTCATCTCGGGTGCGCTGAGGGTCAGCAGGTTCGCCTTGTCGACCAGCAGGTACTCGGCCGGCAGACGGTTGCCCTTGCCGGCGTAGTTGCGGAAGCCGTCGGCGGTCGGCTCGAGCGCGGCGAACGACTCGACGTCCGTCTGCTCCTGCGCGGCGTCGACGCGGCCCGGAGTGAACGGCACCTCGACGTCGAAGCCGCCGTCCTTGGCCGCCTTCTCGACGGCCGCGGAGCCCGCGAGCACGATCAGGTCGGCCAGCGAGACCTGCTTGCCGCCCGCGGAGTTGAAGGACGCCTGGATGCCTTCGAGCGTACGCAGCACCTGCGCCAGCTCGTCCGGGTTGTTGACCTCCCAGTTGCGCTGCGGCTCCAGACGGATGCGGGCACCGTTGGCGCCGCCCCGCTTGTCGCTGCCGCGGAAGGAGGAGGCGGCGGCCCAGGCGGCGGAGACCAGCTGGGTGACCGTGAGGTCCGAACCGAGGACCTGCTCCTTGAGGGAGGCGATGTCCGCGGCGTCGATCAGCTCGCCCTCGCGCGCCGGCAGCGGGTCCTGCCACAGCAGCGTCTCGGACGGGACCTCGGCGCCGAGGTAGCGCACGACCGGGCCCAGGTCACGGTGGGTCAGCTTGAACCAGGCGCGGGCGAAGGCGTCCGTGAACTCCGCCGGGTTCTCGTAGAAGCGCCGCGAGATCTGCTCGTAGACCGGGTCGAAGCGGAGCGACAGGTCCGTGGTGAGCATCGTCGGGAGGTGCTTCTTCGACGCGTCGTGGGCGTCGGGGATGATCGCCTCGGCGTTCTTCGCCACCCACTGGTGAGCACCGGCCGGGCTCTTGGTGAGCTCGTACTCGTACTCGAAGAGGTGCTTGAAGAAGTCGTGGCCCCACTGCGCGGGCGTGGTGGTCCAGGTGACCTCGAGGCCACTGGTGATCGCGTCGGCGCCCTTGCCGGTGCCGTACGTGTTCGCCCAGCCGAGGCCCTGGGCCTCCAGCGGCGCGGCCTCGGGGTCGTCGCCGACGTGGTCCGCCGGGCCGGCGCCGTGGGCCTTGCCGAAGGTGTGGCCACCGGCGATGAGGGCGACGGTCTCCTCGTCGTTCATCGCCATGCGGCGGAACGTCTCGCGGATGTCGCGGGCCGCGGCGATCGGGTCCGGGTTGCCGCCCGGGCCTTCGGGGTTGACGTAGATGAGGCCCATCTGGACCGCGCCGAGCGGGCTCTCCAGCTCGCGGTCGCCGGTGTAGCGCTCGTCGCCGAGCCAGGTGGTCTCGGGGCCCCAGTACACGTCCTCGTCGGGCTCCCACACGTCGGCGCGGCCGCCGGCGAAGCCGAAGGTCTCGAAGCCCATCGTCTCCAGGGCGACGTTGCCGGTGAGGATCATGAGGTCGGCCCAGGAGATGGACTGGCCGTACTTCTGCTTGACCGGCCACAGCAGGCGGCGGGCCTTGTCGAGGTTGCCGTTGTCCGGCCAGCTGTTGAGCGGGGCGAAGCGCTGCTGGCCGGTGCCGCCGCCACCGCGGCCGTCGCTGATGCGGTACGTACCGGCGCTGTGCCAGGCCATACGGACCATGAGGGGGCCGTAGTGGCCGAAGTCTGCGGGCCACCAGTCCTGGGAGGTGGTGAGGACCTCCGCGATGTCCTGCTTCACGGCCGCCAGGTCGAGGGCCTTGAAGGCCTCGGCGTAGTCGAACTCCTCGCCGAGCGGGTTCGCCACGGCGGGGTTCTTGGCGAGGATCTTCAGGTTGAGCCGCTCCGGCCACCACTGGCGGTTTCCGCCTCCCTGCGTGGGGTGCGCGGCACGCGCGGTGTGCGCGACCGGGCAGCCACCCGCGCCCTCCGCTTTCGCGTCGGTGACGACTGCATCGTGGTTCTCGGACATGGGAATCCTTCCGGACGGGGCGGATCGCGGTGCTCAGCCGGGGCGGCCCGGGGGAGCGGTCGTGTCGCCCGTCCGGAGCCATGTTGTGCCTTGGCTATTGCCGGAATCGATCCTACGATAGACAGAGTCCAAGTCAAGAAGCGCGCCAATCCTCTACCCCCTCGGAACGCTGGCGCCCCTGGGTGAACGTCGCGTGTACCGCCGAAGTCCGAGCTGAATGGGTGAACCGAATGAGCGACCTGCTGGAGCGGCTGCGAGGACGTGGCTGGCGCATGACCTCCCAGCGGCGGGTCGTCGCCGAGGTCCTCGACGGTGACCATGTGCACCTCACGGCCGACGAGGTGCACGTCCGCGCGGCGGAGCGGCTGCCCGAGATCTCCCGGGCGACGGTCTACAACACGCTCGGCGAGTTGGTCTCCCTCGGCGAGGTCGCCGAGGTCTCCACCGACGGCCGCGCCAAGCGGTACGACCCGAACGCGCGCCATCCGCACCAGCACCTGGTGTGCTCCCGCTGCGGCACCATCCGCGACGTCCACCCGACCGGGGACCCGCTGGCCGACCTTCCGGTGGGGGAGCGGTTCGGCTTCGCGGTGGCCGCGGCCGAGGTCACCTACCGAGGGCTCTGCCCCTCCTGCGCCTAGACGGCGCTAGCGCGTCGGCGCTAGCGTGGTCGTGTGGCCAAGACTCAGCTGAACGTACGTGTGGACGAGAACACCGCCGACACCGCGCGCCGACGGGCACAGCAGCGCGGCATGAGCGTCAACCGCTACATCGAGGAACTCGTCCAGCAGGACGCGGGGGAGTCGGGGCGCGCCTTCGTCGAGGCGGCGGCCGACTTCATGAAGCAGTACGAGGCCGTGTTCGCCGAGGAGTTCGGGACGGAGCGCGACCGCACCGCACGCGACCGCACCGCATGAGCCTCACGGTCGACCTCTCCTGGCTGCTCATGGTGGCCGAACACCAGACGCCCGGCGACCCCCAGGTCACCGACTGGGGAGCGCTCGTCGCCGCCGTCGGCCGGCACGACGCCGAGATCTTCGGCGTGCCCGTGTACAGCGACCCGCACGCCCGCGCCGCCGCCCTCCTCCAACTTCTCCTGCACGTCCCGGCGTTGGAGCACTCCAATGCCATGTTCGCCTCCGCCGTCGCCTACGGCTACCTGGTCGCCAGCGGCCTGAAGGTCGTCACCTCGCCCGAACAGGTGCGGGATCTGGCCCGCCTGGTGAAGAAGGGCGAGGCCGACGTGCGCGCCATCGCGGACGAGCTCCGCCAGTGGAGCCGCTGAGCCGACGGTCCCCTCAGGCCTTGCGCGCCGTGCCCAGCACGCAGTAGGAGGAGGGGAGTCGGGGCCCGTTCTCCGGAACCAGGAAGTGTCGGAAGGTGACGGGCTCGAAGCCCGCCGCCTCGATCGCCGCCAGCGGGTCACGGGCCGTGTGACAGCCCCCGAACATCCGCGGCCATACCGTCCGGTCCAGCGCGCGCTGGGCCCGCGCCATCCTGGGTGTGGGTGCCAACCCGTGCTCGAAGAAGCGGAGTTCGCCACCGGGGCGCAGGACGCGGTGCAGCTCGGCGAGGGCCCGGTGCACATCCCGTACGGTGCACAGCACCAGCGACGCGACCGCCGCGTCGTAGGCCTCGCTCTTCACCGGCAGCGCCTCCGCCGCGCCCGGCACGACGTCCACCGGCACGTCGGCGCGCAGCGCCGCCTCCGCCGCCAACTGCCGCAGATGGCGCTCCGGTTCGATGGCCACCACCTCGGACACGGCGCCGGGGTAGTGCGCGAAGTTGAGGCCGTTCCCGGCGCCGATCTCGATGACCCGGCCGGAGAGGCCCGTCAGCAGCTCCGTACGAAGGGCGCCGATACCGCCCTTCGTGTCGGCGGAGACGCTGAACCGCGCGTAGAAACGCGCGAAGAGGGGATGGTGGACGGCATCCCGGGGGACCCGGGCGGAACGCGAGGACATCGCGGACCTCCTCCGACGCTCGACGTCGCAGACGTGGACGGACGGAAGGATTCTGCCCCCTGCCGCCCTTCTCAGCCCGACACGAAGCAGAACTCGTTGCCCTCGGGGTCCCGCATCACCTGAAAAGCCCCTTGCGGATCGGTGACCACACCGCCGACCCGGGACGCGCCGAGGGCAGTCGCCTCGTCGGCCGCCGCGTCCAGCTCGGGTGCCTCCAGGTCCAGATGGAGCCGGTTCTTCACGACCTTGCCCTCGGGGACCTGCTGGAAGGCGATCCGTACGAACCCGGGCGGCTCGACATACGACCAGTCAGGGCCCCGGTCGACCGGGGCCCCGCCGAGGAGCGCGGCCCAGAACCGCACCAGCCCCGCCGGATCGGCGCAGTCGAGAACGATCTCCGAAACGTGTGCGCGCATGGATCCAGCCTACGGAGGTCAGAGTGTGTCGGCGCCCCACGAACCACCGAGCGCCGGGGCCAGCCACGTCCTCGCACGCGCCCGGAACTCCGCCGGGTCCAGCGCGCCCGCACCCTCCGGTACGGCCCCGAGCAGCGGCGCCCCCGCCATCTCCGGCAGCTCGGCCACGTTGCAGCGCGAGGCCAGGTCCGGCTCGGCCGGCCAGCTGCCGATCACCACGCCCAGCTGCTCGATCCCGCGCGCCGCGAGCGCCTCGGCCGTCAGCTGGGTCGCGTTGAGCGTGCCGAGCCCGGCGGGCGTCACGACGAGCACCGGGGCGCCGAGGAGACGGGCCGCGTCGGCCAGCGTGCCTCCCTCCTCGTCGAACCGGACAAGGAGCCCGCCCGCGCCCTCCACGAGCACCAGATCGTGCTCACAGGCCAGCTTCGCGGCGGCCTCGGCGACCTCCCCGGGGCCTACCGGGGTCATCCCGGCCCGCCGGGCGGCCGTGGCAGGCGCCAGCGGCTCGGGGAAGCGGGCCAGTTCCTCGGAGGCCGCCGCTCCGGAGAGCCGTACGACCTCGTCCGCGTCCCCCCGCTCACCGGGCTCGAGCCCGGTCTGCGCGGGCTTGAGCACGGCGACCGACCGCCCCTGCGCGACGGCCACGGCGGCCACGGCGGCGGTCACGATCGTCTTGCCGATCTCCGTCCCCGTACCGCTGACGACGATGACGGTCATGGTGTGTCGATTCCTCTCCTGGGCCCCGCGTCCGCACGGCCGCAGGGGGATCTGGTGCGTGCCGCCCCGCTCCCGGGCTCCCGAGGGGCCCGGACGCGGCCCGCCGTCCGGTGCGCCGGCCCGCGGTCGGCCCCGAAGGACGGACACGGGCCGGCTGCCGGCTCTCTCTCGTGGGGCCGGGCCCTCAGCCCACCGCCGCGGCCGCGCACGCCGCGGCGCAGATACGGGCCAGGTCGTCGTCGCCCGTGACGAACGGCGGCATCGTGTAGATCAGGTCGCGGAACGGGCGCAACCAGACGCCCGCGCTGACCGCCGCCTCCGTCGCCGCGGCCATGTCGATGTCGTGGTCCAGCTGGACGACGCCGATCGCGCCGAGCACCCGTACCTCCCGGACACCTGGCAGCGCGGCCGCCTCCGCGAGGCCCTCGCGGAGACCCGTCTCGATCCGCTTGACCTCCTGCGCCCAGTCCTGGGACAGCAGCAGATCGATCGAGGCACAGGCCACCGCGGAAGCCAGCGGATTGCCCATGAACGTCGGCCCGTGCGCGAGCACCGGAACCTCGCCTCGCGAGATCCCCTCGGCGATCCGAGTCGTGCAGAGCGTCGCCGCCATCGACAGATAGCCGCCTGTCAGCGCCTTGCCCACACACATCACATCGGGGGAGATCCCCGCGTGGCCGGCGCCGAACAGCGTGCCCGTGCGGCCGAAGCCGGTAGCGATCTCGTCGAAGACCAGGAGCACCCCGTGCTCGTCGCACGCCTCGCGCAGCACCCGCAGGTACGCGGGCGAGTGGAACCGCATCCCGCCCGCGTTCTGCACCACCGGCTCCACGATCACCGCGGCGACCTCGTCCGCGTGCAGCGCGATCTGCTCCCGCAGCATGTCGGCGTACGACTCCTCGTACGCGGTCGGCGGCGCGTCCACGAAGACCTGGCGCTGGAGCACGCCCGACCACAGCTGGTGCATCCCGCCCTCGGGGTCGCACAGCGACATCGGCTGCCAGGTGTCCCCGTGGTACCCGCCGCGCCAGGTCATCAGGAGCTGCTTGCCGGGTCTGCCCACCGAGCGCCAGTACTGCAGGCACATCTTCGCCGCGACCTCGACGGAGACCGAGCCGGAGTCGCTGAGGAAGACGTGCTGGAGCGGCTCGGGCGTGATCTCCACCAGGCGCGTGGCGAGCCGGACGGCGGGCTCGTGGGTGAGCCCGCCGAACATGACGTGGCTCATCCGGTCCAGCTGACCGTGCGCCGCCTCGTTGAGCACCGGGTGGTTGTAGCCGTGGATCGCGGACCACCACGAGGACATGCCGTCGACCAACTCGTCCTGTCCGTGGACGGGTTCGGCGAGCTGGAGCCGGACCCCGGACGCGGACGCGACGACCATCGGGTCCGTACGGCCCGGCATGGGACCGTACGGATGCCAGACGTGCGCCCGGTCCAGGGCCAGCAGTTCCTCGTTACGCATTCGGCGCGAGCTCCGTCCCGGCGCCGCGACGACGTACCGCCACCAGGTCCGGACGGGCCCCCGGCAAGCCCTCGGCGGCGGGCTCCGCCTCCGTGGACTCCTCCGCGGCCGCGACCGGCGCGTGGCCGCCACACGGTCCGCATCCGCCGTCCGCCTCGGCGTGCGAGCCGCAGCCCGCCGACGCCGACGCGGACCCCGACGGTCCGCAGCCGCCCGACGCGTGGGAGCCGCACCCGCCGACCGCACCCGCGGCGGCCGCCGCACCCGCCTCCGCGAGCGCGTCCGCGCGGTGCTTCGGCAGCGTCGTGGTGCCCGCGCCCTCCACCTCGAAGCCCGCGTCCGCGATCATGTCGAGGTCCGCCTTGCCGGCCTGGCCCTCGCTGGTCAGGTAGTCGCCGAGGAAGATCGAGTTCGCGATGTTCAGCGCGAGCGGCTGCATCGAGCGCAGGTGCACCTCGCGACCGCCCGCGATCCGGACCTCCACGTCCGGGCAGACGAACCGCACCATCGCCAGGATCCGCAGACAGCGCTGCGGGGTGAGGTTCCACTCCTTCGCGAGCGGCGTGCCCTCGAACGGGATCAGGAAGTTCACCGGCACCGAGTCCGAGTCCAGCTCGCGCAGCGCGTAGACGACGTCGACCAGGTCCTCGTCGCTCTCGCCCATGCCCGCGATCAGACCGGAGCAGGCCGACAGACCGGCGGCGTGCGCCTTCTGCACGGTGTCCACCCGGTCCTGGTACGTGTGGGTGGTGGTGATCTCCCCGTACGTCTCCTCGGACGTGTTCAGGTTGTGGTTGTACGCGTCGGCGCCGGCCGCGCGCAGCCGCTCGGCCTGGCCGTCGGAGAGCAGGCCGAGGCACGCGCAGACCTCGACGCCCTCGTTCTGCTCCTTGATCGCCTCGATCGTCTTGCCGACGCGGTCCACGTCCCGGTCCGTCGGCCCCCGGCCGCTCGCCACCAGGCAGACCCGCTTGGCCCCGCCCGCGACACCGGCGGCAGCCGCCTGCGACGCCTCGTCCGGCTTCAGCCAGCCGTACTTCAGGATCCCGGCCGTCGAGCCGAGCCGCTGCGAACAGTACGAGCAGTCCTCGGGACACAGCCCCGACTTCAGATTGACCAGATAGTTCAGCTTCACGCGCCGCCCGAACCACTGACGACGCACCTTGCCGGCGGCGGCCACCACATCGAGCAGTTCGTCGTCGGAGGTCGCCAGTACGGCGAGCGCTTCTTCACGGCTCGGCAGCTCGCGCCGCAGCCCCTTGTCCACCAGCGTGTTCAGCAGGTCCATAAAGGGTGATCCTCGCCTACGGCACACCTCGCGGCCAAGGAGGATCTGAACAAACGAGCCGGATTGAGGTGTGTGCATGGCCACACCCTGTCCCCGGCCGCGGACGGTTAGGGTCTGTGCGCTGCCTACAAAAGGATCTGCCCCATGCACCGGGACGAGGACACCCGCCGGACCCCGTTCGACTGGACCGACGCGGAGGCGCGCCGCCGCGCGGAGGCGGGCCTGGTCCGCACCCTCCGGCCGCGGGCGGCCGAGTCGGATCTGCTCGACCTGGCGAGCAACGACTACCTCGGCCTGACCCACCGCCCGGAGGTCACGGAGGCGGCGGCCGAGGCCGCTCGCCGGTGGGGCGCCGGCTCCACCGGTTCCCGTCTCGTCACCGGCACCACCCGGCTGCACACCCGTCTGGAGCGCGAACTCGCCGAATTCTGCGGTTTCGAGGCGGCCCTCGTCTTCTCCTCCGGTTACACCGCCAATCTCGCCGCGCTCACCGCGCTCAGCGGCCGTGACGCGCTCATCGTCTCCGACGCGGGCAACCACGCCTCGATCGTCGACGGCTGCAGGCTCTCGCGCGCCGAGACGGCGGTGGTCCCGCACGCCGACCCCGAGGCGGTACGCAAGACCCTCCAGGCCCACCCGGACCGCCGGACCCTCGTGGTGTCCGATTCCGTCTTCTCCGTGGACGGCGACCAGGCCCCGCTGGCCGAGCTGGCCGAGGTCGGCCGCGCCCACGGTGCAGGGCTCGTCGTGGACGACGCCCACGGTCTGGGCGTGCTCGGCGACGGCGGGCGGGGCGGCCTGCACGCCGCCGGTCTCTCCGGCGACGCGGACGTCGTCGCCACCGTCACCCTCTCCAAGTCGCTCGGCAGTCAGGGCGGAGCCGTCCTCGGCCCCGCCCGGGTGATCGAGCACCTGATCAACGCGGCCCGTACGTTCATCTTCGACACCGGCCTCGCCCCGGCCGCCGTGGGCGCCGCCCTGGCGAGCCTGCGGCTGATCCAGGGCGACCCCGGCCTCGCCGAGCGCGCCAGGACCGTCGCCACCACGCTGCACGGGTTGCTCACGGCGGCCGGTCTGACCGCCGTACGCCCGGAGGCGGCCGTCGTGTCGGTCCGCGCGCCCTCGCCCGAGGCAGCGCTGCGGTGGGCAGCCGACTGCCGTGACCAGGGGCTCGTCGTCGGCTGCTTCCGTCCGCCGTCCGTCCCGGACGGTGTCTCCCGGCTGCGGCTCACGGCCCGCGCGGATCTGACGGACGCGCAGATCGAGCAGGCCGTCGCCACGATCGTGCGGACGGCACCTCCGGCTCTCTGACCGCAGCTCACATACGGTTTCCCGTAGCAGAGTTCACCGCTTCGAGCGACAAATATGCCCATATCTTGGGGGATCGCCATACAGGGCGGCACGATCGGTGGCACTCTGACGCGTAGCGCAATCCGGGCCGGGCCCGGTGGGAAAGGGACAGCGTCGCCATGGCAGACCACCAGGAAGCAACCGTCACTCTGCCGAGCGAACCCGCCTCGGTGTCCGCCGCCCGAAGATACGTCGCCGACGTCCTGACCGGCTGGGGGCTCGCGGAGGCCGGTGACACCGCCGACACCGTCCGGCTCATCGTCTCCGAACTGGCCACCAACGCCGTCCAGCACACCTTCGGGCAGTCGCCCACCTTCACCGTCGACGTCCGCCTGGAGCGCGAGGAGCAGCTCCACATCGGGGTCACCGACAGCCACCCCCGCTGGCCCAAGCGGCTTCCGGCGGCGGTGCAGCAGGACAACGGCCGGGGGATGGTCATCATCCGCTTCCTGGCGGCGGAGGCCGGCGGGCGGCTCTCCGTCACGCCGACCAGCGAGGGCGGCAAGACGGTCTGGATCAACCTCCCCTGGACCGCCTCGCCGAACCGGGCGCTCGCGCCTCAGCCGGCCGGCTCCTGAGGACGAGGGTGCGGCGGCGCCACCGCACCCTCTCGTCGCATCAGCTCACATCAGAGCACGGCACGCCGGCTCCGGCCCGGTGTTGTCGGAGGACCCGGCGAGGCGTCAGCGGACCCGGCGGGGCGTCGGAGGACCCGGCGAGGCGTCAGCGGACCCGGCCGTAATACACCTTGGACGACCAGATCTTGTCGAGCTTCACCCAGGAGCCTGTCTTGGGCGAGTGCCAGATCTTGCCGCTACCCGCGTAGATCCCCACGTGGTAGACCCTTCCACCCGAATGGAAGAAGACCAGGTCCCCCTTCTGCCGGCTGGAGGCCTTGATGTGCCGGGTCTTGTTGTACTGCTGCTGCGCGGTGCGGGGCAGCGACTTGCCCGCCTTCTTGTACGAGTAGAGCGTGAGCCCCGAGCAGTCGAACCGGGTCGGTCCGGCCGCTCCGTACTTGTAGGGCGATCCCTTCTTCGAGGCGGCGACGTTCAGCGCCTTGCCGGCGTGCGACGTCGCGGCCTGGGCCTCCGGTGCGGCGCCTGGCGCCAGCATCGTGCCGCCGAGGGCGGCGAGGGTGAGAGCCGAGACGGCTCCGGCCCGGGACAGCATGGACGGGACATGAATCTGCGCACTCATGCGCAACCCTTCGTCAGCCGCCTGTGAAGGATGACCTGTCGGGTTCGGGCTGGCGAAGTCGCCCGGCCGCGGCTGCGGCTTCACCCCGAGGAACGGCCCCACTGGCCGGCCGTCCCGTACTGCTCGGGTCCTCCACTCCTGCCGATCCACTCCTGTCGACCAGGCATCCGGGACAGCGGCAGGACTCGGCGTCCGCCCGGACCGCCCCGCCGCGGTGGCGGGGGCTTGTCGTCGTGAGGGATCTTGACCCACAACCAGGGCGAAATCCGAGTCGAAACGACGTTATGTGAGGCTCCTCACGACTGATCCATTCGGGTGGACAGGCAGGTTTCGTGATCTTCGGAGGTTTCGCCGATGAGCCCCGGACCAGGGGTGGAACGCCCGATTCAGCCAGATGCGTACACCTGCTGTGCAACTCACCCCGCACATATGTCGATTCGTCGACTGCGCCGAACGGGGGAGCGATTCTGCGGCTCCGCTGCTCCGAGTGGACCTCGACACGACACGCCGGAATGTCAACTCGCCGGAGCCTCCGGCACAGTGACCCGCTGCGCCCGGCGCCCCCCGTCCAACACCCGCAGCGCGCGGGCCAATGTCTCCGCGTGGACCTCGGTCTCCCCGCGCGCGTGCATCACCGCCAGCGCGTCACGGAGGGCGCTCGCCTTCCCCATCAGGGCCTGTGCCGCCCGCAGGGCGCCATAGGTATGCGATCCCCTGGATGGATTGATCCGGCCCAGCAGGTCCACGACTTCGAGATACGCGTCGACGAACTCGCCCTCGGCGCGCGTCAGGGCGGGCAGGGGTGGCGGTTCGGGGACCATCTCCGGCTCACCGGGCCCCGGCGCGACCCGACGCCCCGCGGTTCTGAACCACGTGGTCCACCAGGCCGTACGCGGTGGCGGCATGCGCGTCGAGCACGGTGACGCGGTCGATGTCGGCGTCGATCCGCTCGCGGCTCTGGCCGGTGTGGGTGACCAGGATGCCGGCGAGCATCGCGCGCAGCCGGACCAATTCCCCTGCCTGGACGGCGAGATCGCTCGGCTGCCCCTGCAACGGCTCGTCCGTCGAGGGCTGCTGGAGCGCGACCCGGGCGCCGGGCAGAGCGAGCCGCTTCCCGGGCGCGCCGGCCGCGAGCAGCACGGCGGCGGTGGAGACCGCCTGTCCGAGGCAGGTGGTCTCCACGTCACAGGTGACGATCTGCATCGTGTCGTAGATGGCCGACATGGCGCTGACCGAACCGCCGGGCGAGTTGATGTAGAGCGAGACGTCCCGGTCCGGGTCGGCGTACTCCAGATGCAGGAGTTGCGCGATGACGTCGTTGGCCGAGGTCTCGTCGATCGGGGTGCCCAGGAAGACGATCCGCTCGTCGAGCAGCTTGGAGTAAGGGTCGAGGGTCCGGCTCCCCGAGCCCGTGCGCTCGGTGAACTCGGGCAGGACGTAGCGAGCGTGCATGGCGGCGCCTCCTTGTAAAAAATGTACAGGACGTACAGGTCGTAAGATGAGGAGCATGGCCTACGAGATTCCGGTGACGCAAGCACGTGCAGAGCTCGCCGACCTGATCAACCGCGTGGTGTACGGCAACGAGCGCGTCGTCGTGACCCGGCACGGAAAGCCGCTCGTGGCTCTGGTCTCGGCCGCTGACCTGGACAGACTCGAAGCGGAGCACGAGGCCGCCGAGGACCTGGCGGTCAGCACGGTCTCCGAGGTGCGCCCGCTCCCGTCCGCTCCGGGTGAACAGGGCCGCTTCGGCATCGCGGCCCGCCATCGCGCCCCCGGTACCCCCGGCGCATGACGAAGCCGCGTGCCCCGTCCGCCACAGCGGGGGCACGCGGCCGTACGAAGGCGTCCGCGCGGGGCGTCGGCCCGCGGGCTCGCCGTGCGTGTCAGCCCACGGGTGCCGGTGAGGGCGCCGGTACGGGAGCCGGGTCGGCCGCCGCCCCGCCCGCGGCGCGGTCCCGCCGCCCGCCGAGCAGGAGGGCGGCCAGACCGGCGGCCGTCCAGACACCCAGGACCAGCAGCGCCGGGCCCGCGCCCGCGCCGTCGAAGAAGGCGACCGAGCGCAGCGCGCCGCCGCCCGCGCCCGGCGGCAGCCACTGACCCAGCGCGCCCACCGGCGCGGGCAGCAGCTCCGGCGCGCTCGCCACGCCCGAGAACGGGTTCCCCAGCAGGATCATCAGGAGCGCCCCGGCGCCGATGCCCGCCCGGCCCATGAGCGCGGCGAGCCCCGCGATCGTCGCGCCGATCGCGAGCACGGTCAGGCCGAGGACCCCGGCCTCCGCCCACCAGTCGCCCGTGAGCGCGCCGAGCCAGCTGTGGGCGAGCGTCGTGCCGACGATCCCGGCGAGCGCGGAGGCGCCGAGCACGGTCCCGGCCGCCCGGGCGCCGCGCAGGCCGAGGACCGTCGCCGCGACGCCGGACGCCGCGCCGGCCAGGATCAGCGGGAACAGGCTCGCTCCGAAGGCGCCGCCCCGGGGGTCACCCGCCGGGGTCGGGACGACATCGGTCACCTTGACCTGGGTGCCTGGCGGGGCCTGGGCGGTGACGGCCTCGCGCAGCAGCCCGGCGACGACCGGGCTCGCGGCGGACGCCGTCAGCAGTTCCGGTCCCCGCGGTGTGACGACCACCGCGCCGTATACGGTCCGGTTCTCGATCGCCGCACGGGCGGCGGCCTCGGAGGCGTACCGGTGCACCTCGAAGGCTCCGGCGCGCTCGGCGAGGCGTTGTTCCAGCGGGGCGGTGGCGGTGGTGGGGCCCGCGACACCGATGGGCAGCTCGCGCGGGGCGATCCGGGCGGCGGGCCAGGCGAAGGCCCAGAGGGCCAGGGCCACGACGACCGGGATCAGTACCAGCACCGCGACGGTCTTGCGGGTGGCGGTCATGACACTCTCGATTCAAAGAGAAGGATCGTTCGTTTTACGGCGCCCTCACTGTCTCGCCGGGGTGCTCGCTTGTCAAGAATGAATGTTCGTTTTAGATTTCGGGCATGGCTCGTGTCTCGCAGGAACACCTCGACGCCCGCCGCCGTCAGATCCTCGACGGTGCTGCGCGCTGCTTCGCCCGCAACGGCTTCCACGCCACGTCCATGCAGGACGTCCTGACCGAGGTGGGTCTCTCGGCCGGCGCCGTCTACCGCTACTTCAGCGGCAAGGACGCGATCGTCGCGGCCATCGCCGGAGAGGCGTTCGACGGGATCCGCGCGGCGTTCCTCGCGGCGTCCAGGAGCAGTCCGCCGCCGACCCCGGACGTACTCCTCGGCGCGGTGCTGCGGCTCGTCCTGGAGGAGCGCACCGCCGGCGGCGACCGCCAGGTCTTCGCCCGGCTGATCCTTCAGGTCTGGGGCGAGACCCTGCGTGACGAGCGCCTCGCCGGCCTCCTCGCCGACGGTTTCAACGGCATGCGGGAGGTGTGGACCGACCTGGTCGAGGTCTACAAGGCGGAGGGTCTCATGCCTGCCGACGTCGTCGCGGACCATGTCGCCCGCACCATGATCGGCACCGTCCAGGGGTTCATCGCCCAGCAGGCGCTCTTCGGCGACGTGGAGGTGCGCGTCCTGCAGGACGGTCTGCGCGCCCTGATGTCCATGCGGTCGCCAAGCGAGAGTTAACACGATGGAAAAACTTCCGCCCTAACGTGCAATGTCTGGCCGGGTGGGCCATCACCGCAGATCAACAGAGTGTTGGCGATCGGTAGGGTCCGCTGCTGTCCGGGGACTTTCCCGGAGGACGACTGTGAGGTGGAAGCGTGCAACTGTCGCCGCACGAGCAGGAACGCCTGCTCATCCATGTGGCCGCCGACGTGGCCGAGAAACGCCGGGCGCGCGGTGTGAAGCTCAACCACCCCGAGGCGGTCGCCCTGATCACCACGCACGTCCTGGAGGGCGCCCGCGACGGCCGTACCGTCGCGGAGCTGATGGCCTCCGGCCGCAAGGTGCTCACCCGCGACGAGGTGATGACGGGCATCCCCGAGATGATCCACGACGTCCAGGTCGAGGCCACCTTCCCCGACGGCACCAAGCTCGTCACCGTCCACGACCCGATCGTGTGACGGGGGAGCGCAGCCGATGATCCCAGGAGAGACCTTCTACGGTGAAGGTCGCGTGGCCCTCAACGAGGGCCGCGCCGTCACCCGCCTCACCGTTCTGAACGCCGCCGACCGGCCCGTCCAGGTCGGCTCCCACTACCACTTCGCCGAGGCCAACCCCGGACTCGACTTCGACCGCGCCGCCGCGCGCGGACAGCGGCTGCACATCGCCGCCGGCACGGCGGTGCGCTTCGAGCCCGGCATCCCGGTCGAGGTCGAACTCGTACCTCTGCAGGGCCGTCGCGTCATCCACGGCCTGCGCGGCGAGACGGCCGGCCCTCTCGACGTGAACGGAGGCGACCGTGCCTGAGCTGCACCGCGCCGTCTACGCCGACCTGTTCGGCCCCACCACCGGTGACCGCATCCGGCTCGCCGACACCGACCTCCTCGTGGAGATCGAGGAGGACCGCTCCGGCGGCCCCGGCCGCGCGGGCGACGAGGCCGTGTTCGGCGGCGGCAAGGTCATCCGCGAGTCGATGGGCCAGGCCAGGACGACCCGGGCGGAAGGTGCGCCCGACACCGTGATCACCGGCGCGGTGATCATCGACCACTGGGGCGTCGTCAAGGCCGACATCGGCATCCGTGACGGCCGGATCACCGGCATCGGCAAGGCCGGCAACCCCGACACCATGGACGGGGTCCACCCCGACCTCGTCATCGGTCCCGAGACCGAGGTGATCGTCGGCAACGGGAAGATCGTCACCGCGGGCGCCGTCGACGCCCACGTCCACTTCATCTCGCCCACCGTCGTCGAACAGGCCCTCGCCACGGGGATCACCACGCTCGTCGGCGGCGGTACCGGACCGGCCGAGGGCACCAAGGCCACCACCATCACCCCCGGACCCTGGCACCTCGCCCGGATGTTCGAGGCGCTGGACACCTTCCCCGTCAACATCGGCCTGCTCGGCAAGGGCAACACGATGTCCCGTGACGCCATGTACTCCCAACTCCGGGGTGGCGCACTCGGGTTCAAGATCCATGAGGACTGGGGCGCGACCCCGGCCGTCATCGACGCCTGCCTCGGCGTCTGCGACGAGACCGGCGCCCAACTCGCCATCCACACCGACACCCTGAACGAGGCGGGCTTCGTCGGCGACACCCTCGCCGCGATCGCGGGCCGCACCGTCCACGCGTACCACACCGAAGGCGCCGGAGGCGGGCACGCCCCCGACATCATCACCGTCGTCTCCGAGCCGTACATCCTGCCCAGCTCGACCAACCCGACCCGGCCGCACACCGTCAACACCATCGAGGAACACCTCGACATGCTGATGGTCTGCCACCATCTGAACCCGGCCGTGCCCGAGGACCTGGCCTTCGCCGAGTCCCGTATCCGCCCCTCGACCATCGCCGCCGAGGACGTCCTGCACGACCTCGGCGCCATCTCGATCATCTCCTCCGACTCCCAGGCCATGGGGCGCGTCGGTGAGGTGATCATGCGCACCTGGCAGACCGCGCACGTGATGAAGCGGCGCCGCGGCTCCCTGCCCGGAGACGGTCGTGCGGACAACCACCGAGCCCGGCGCTACGTCGCCAAGTACACGATCAACCCCGCCGTCGCGCAGGGCATGGACCACCTCATCGGCTCGGTCGAACCCGGCAAGCTCGCCGACCTCGTGCTCTGGGACCCGGCGTTCTTCGGAGTGAAGCCGCAGACCGTGCTCAAGGGCGGCCAGATCGCGTACGCGCAGATGGGCGACGCCAACGCCTCCATCCCGACCCCGCAGCCCGTCCTGCCCCGCCCGATGTTCGGAGCGCTCGGCAAGGCTGCCGCCGCGGGGTCGTTCAACTTCGTCGCCGAGGCGGCGATCGAGGACGACGTCGCGCAACGGATCGGCGTCCAGAAGGAGTTCACCCCCATCCGCAGCACCCGCAGGGTCACCAAGGCCGACATGCGGGAGAACGACGCCCTGCCCCGGGTCGAGGTCGACGCCGACACCTTCACCGTCACGATCGACGGCGAACCGGTCGAGCCGGCACCCGCCGAGGAACTGCCCATGGCCCAGCGGTACTTCCTCTTCTGATGACGTCCACCACCCCATCGAACGGCGTCGGCCGGGCCGCGCTTCTCGTCCTCGCCGACGGGCGCTTCCCGGCCGGCGGGCACGCCCACTCCGGAGGCGCGGAGGCCGCCGTCAGGGCAGGACGGATCACGGACCCGGCGAGCCTGTCGGCGTTCTGCAGAGGCCGGCTGCACACCGCCGGGCTCACCGCGGCGGGTCTCGCCGCCGCGGCCGCCCTCGGCCACGACCCGCACACGCTCGACGCGGCCGCCGACGCCCGTACGCCCTCGCCGGCCCTGCGCGCGGTCGCCCGCAAGCTCGGCCGGCAGATGATGCGGGCGGCCCGCGCCACCTGGCCGTGCGCCGAACTCGACGCGCTCGCCGCGGCGTTCCCGCGTGGCGCGCACCAGCCGATCGTCCTCGGCGTCGCCGCACGCGCGGCGGGGCTCGGCCCCGAGGACGCCGCGCACTGCGTCGTGTACGAGACGGTCAGCGGCCCGGCGACCGCGGCCGTACGGCTGCTCAGCCTCGACCCCTTCCGGGCCACCGCCGTGCTCGCCCGCCTCGCCCCCGAGATGGACCGGGTCGCCGAGCGGGCCGCCGCCTCGGCCCGGCAGGGCGTCGACGCCCTCCCGGCCGCCTCGGCGCCCCTTCTCGACATCACCGCCGAGCACCACGCGGCCTGGCCCGTCCGCCTCTTCGCGTCCTGAGACCCGAGAACCACAGGAGCCCTTCCATGCACCTCGACCACTCCCACGAGCACCTCGGCGCGGTCTCGGCCGACGCCCACCGCCCCGACGGAACCCGGCGCGCCCTGCGGATCGGACTCGGCGGACCCGTCGGCTCAGGCAAGACCGCCACCGTCGCCGCGCTCTGCCGACTGCTGCGTGACCAGCTCTCGATCGCCGTGGTCACCAACGACATCTACACCAGGGAGGACGCCGAGTTCCTGCTCCGGAACGCCGTCCTGCCGCCCGAGCGCATCCAGGCCGTCGAGACCGGCGCCTGCCCCCACACCGCGATCCGCGACGACATCTCCGCCAACCTCGAAGCTGTCGAGGACCTGGAGGAGACGGTCGGCCCGCTTGACCTGATCCTCGTCGAGTCCGGCGGCGACAACCTGACCGCCACGTTCTCCAAGGGCCTCGTCGACGCCCAGATCTTCGTCATCGACGTCGCGGGCGGCGACGACATCCCTCGCAAGGGCGGCCCGGGCGTCACCACCGCCGACCTGCTCGTCGTCAACAAGACCGATCTCGCCCCGTACGTCGGCTCCGATCTGGAGCGGATGGCTCGGGACGCCGAGGCGCAGCGCGGTGACCTGCCCGTGGCCTTCACCTCGCTCACCGGCGAGGACGGTGTCGCCCCCGTCGCCGACTGGGTCCGCGAGCGGCTTGCCGCCTGGACCGCGATCGTCGCCGCATGAGCCTGCGCGCCACCGCCCGCATCGTGGCCGACGCCGACGGCGGACTGCCGGTCCTCCGCGGCGACGGCCCGCTCGCCCTCCGCCGGACGCGCACCACCGGCGCGTACACCCGCGTCACGATCGTAGGCGCGATGAGCGCCCCACTCGGCGGCGACCGGCTGGCGATCGAGTCGGAGGTACGGGACGGGGCGCGGCTCCTGGTCGACTCGGCCGCCGCGACCGTCGCCCTGCCCGGCCGCGGCGCCGAACCCGCCACGTACGAGCTCCGGATGACCGTCGGCGACGGGGCCGTGCTGCGCTGGCTCCCCGAACAGCTGGTCTCCGCCCGGGGATCCGACCTGCGGATGCGCACCACCGTCGAACTCGCCTCCACCGCACGGCTCGTGCTCCGGGAAGAGCAGGTACTCGGCCGCCACGGCGAGGAGACCGGCACGCTCACCACCCGCCTCACCGTGCACCGCGCCGGCCGTCCGCTGCTCGACCAGGAGCTGGCGTACGGACCCGGCGCCCCCGGTGGCTGGGACGGTGGCGCGGTCCTCGACGGACACCGGGCGACGGGTCAGCTCCTGGTCGTCGACCCCGAGTTCGAGGAGAAGCCGGTGGCGTCCCGGCCGCTCGCCGAGAACGCCGTCCTCGCCCCCCTCGCCGGGCCGGCGGTCCTGGTCACCGCCGTGGCACCCGATGCGCTCCAGCTCCGCCGCGTCCTCGACGAGGCGCTCGGCACCCTCGCCCCGTGGTAGGGCTTCCGCCCTACCGGCGGGCGGCGAGCCAGGCGTCCTCGGCCGCGTAGTCGAAGAGGTCCACCCCGTACTTCGCCAGGCCCGGGAACACCTCCCGCCACGCGCCCTCCGCCACCCGCCGGGTCAGATCCGCGACCGTCGACGGCAGGGACTCGGCGTACGACACGACCGGCCGGTAGCCGAGCTCCCGTTCCGCCGCGCCCATGTCGTAGACGACCGGGTGGGCCGCGGTCCACGGAGTGAGCCCCACCGTGCCCTCAGGCTCACCGGCCATCAGCACCGTCTCACTCTCCACCCCGACCACGGCGTCGATGGCCGCGCCGATCTCCGCGACCGTCGGAGCCTCGGGATCGCCGCCGTTGAGCACCCGCGTCCCCGGCTTCGCCGCGGCGAGCCGCACCAGTTCCCCGAGGTTGTCCACGTGCACCGGGTGGAACCGGGACGCGCCGTCGTACGAGAGGACGCGCACCGGCCGTCCGTCCAGCGCGCGCTTGACGAACCACAGCTCGCGCGGGCCCGGGCAGTACGGCCCGTGGATCGCGCCCGCCCGCAGCACCGTCGTCGGGAGTGCCTCGCCCGCGGCGGTCAACTCCCGCTCCAGCGCCACCTTCCGCGTCCCGTACGATCCCTCGCCCGGGGCGACCGTCCGCCACGACTCCGGGATCGGCACCGGATAGGCGGGGAAGCCGTCCGGCTCGTCCTGGGTGTCGAAGTTGCGGCCCCGGTCGTCCTCGTAGACCGCGCCGCTGGAGACCACCACCGCCGAGCCGATCCGGTCGGCAAGCGCCGTCAACTGCCTTCCGTGCCCCGCGTGGTAGGCGACGATGTCCACCACGACGTCGTATCCGGTGCCGAGGGCGGTGGCCAGCGCGCCCTCCTCGTTCCGGTCGAAGGCCACCGACCGGACCTCCGCCGGCCATGTCTCGTCCCGTCGGCCGCCCCGTGAGGCCGCCGTCACCTCCCAGCCGTCCGCGACGAGCGCCCGCACGGCCGCCCGTCCCACTTGTCCTGTCGCTCCGAGTACGAGTGCGTTCCCATGCCCCATGGGCGTGACGCTACGGCGGGGGAGGCAGGCGGCCCCAGGTCCTTTCGCCGTGAGCTGATCCGCTGTCAGCGTCCACCGCGCGGGAACCTCCTCCGCGCCCCGGCGCTGACCGCCTTCGCCTCCTCCTCGGCGGCCTTGACCCTGGCCGCGTAGTCGTCGACGTACTCCTGCCCGGACAGGGCGAGGATCTCGTACATGATCTCGTCCGTCACCGCCCGGACCGCGGCCTTCTCGCCCTCCATGCCCGCGAAGCGGGAGAAGTCGAGAGGCTCCCCGAACCGGATGGTGACCCGCTTGACCCTGGGCACCACCTTGCCGGGCGGCTGGATCTCGAAGGTGCCCACCATCGCGCAGGGGATCACCGGCACGCCGGCCGTGATCGCCATGATCGCGACGCCGACCTTGCCCTTGTAGAGCCGGCCGTCGTGCGAGCGCGTCCCCTCGGGATAGATGCCGAGCAGCTCGCCCCTGGACAGCACCCCGAGCCCCTCGCGGATCGCCGCCTGCCCGGCCTCCTTGCCCGAGCGGTCGACCGGGATCTGTCCGGCGCTGCGGAAGAACGCGGCGGTCAGCCGGCCCTTGAGCCCCGGCCCGGTGAAGTACTCCTGCTTGGCCAGGAACGTGATCCGCCGCCTGAGAACGGCCGGCATCAGGAAGTGGTCCGAGAACGACAGATGATTTCCGGCGACGATCGCCGCGCCCTCCCCCGGGACGTTTTCGAGGCCTTCCGTGCGCGGCCGGAAGACCAGCCGCAGAATCGGACCGAGCAGGACGTACTTCAGGACGTAATAGAACAACTGTGGCCCCCGTCTCGGTAGAGCGATGATTATTTGTAACCACTTGCGCGACCCTGGTCCACACTGGAGACGGAGAGTGGGCCCGATGGCTGCCGAACGACGGCGTGTACCGTCACGCAGACGACCCGGCGCAGCCGTCACCGTGCTGCTGTGCGCGGTGATGACCGCCGGGTTGTACGGATGTGCCGACTCCGGCACCCCGGAACCCGCCCCGACCTCGACGCCGCCCCCGCCCACCGCGCCGTCCACCCCCGTCCCGCAGGGGCTCTCCCCCTTCACGGGACTGCCCGCCCGGCCCGCGCCGGTCCTCGCCGTCAAGATCGACAACGTGCCGCCGGCCCGTCCGCACACCGGCCTCGGCGCGGCCGATCTCGTCTACGTCGAACAGGTGGAAGGCGGCCAGACCCGGCTGCTCGCCGTCTACTCCACGGACCTCCCCGAGCGGATCGGCCCCGTGCGCAGCGCCCGCGAGTCCGACATCGAGCTCCTTACGCAGTTCGGGCGTCCGGCGCTCGCCTACTCCGGCTCCCAGACGGCTCTGAAACCGCTGCTCGAAGCCGCTCCGCTCCACGCCCTGCCGCCCGAGGACGCCCATGGCGCCTACGTCCGCGACCGCGGCAGGGCCGCTCCCCACAACCTCTACGTGCTGCCCGGACGGGCCCTCGCCGCCGCCCCGGACACGCAGGACGCCAAGGACATCGGCTTCCGCTTCGGACCGGCCCCCTCGGGCGGCGAACCGGTCAACCAGCGCACCGTGCGCTTCCCCGCCTCCCGCTACACCTTCACCTGGAACGCGACCGAGAAGGCCTGGCGGGTCGCGATGGACGGCAGCCCCGCTCGTACCACCGACGCCGGCCAGGTCACGGCGTCGACCGTCGTGGTGCAGTACGTGACGATACGGCCGTCCCGCTTCCACGACGTCCTGGGCAGCGTCTCCCCGTACACCGAGACCGTCGGCAGCGGCAGCGCCCTCGTCCTGCGTGACGGCCGCGCGTACGACGCCCGCTGGAGCCGCCCGGCCGCCGAGGACGGCACCGCCTTCACCACACCCGACGGCGCACCCCTGAACTTCGCCCCGGGCCGGACCTGGGTCGTGCTCGCACCGCGCGGATAGCCGGGGCTACGGCTGGGGGCCCGGGCGACGGGGGCCGCGGCGTGGGCCCGAGGGGACGGCGCTGTCTGCGGCCGCCATGCCGATGGTGATCACTCCGAGCACCACCCAGCCGAACCACAGCCAGCCGCTGCTGCCGAGCGCCACCGTGTACGCCGTCGTCAGCACCAGGGCCGCGACGGTCGTCACGCTCATCGCCTTCGTGGGACCGGACACGGGTCCGCCTCCTCCCGACGGGGCCATCCCGTTCATCGTGACCCCTGAGGCGGGCGGAGCGCTACTCCCGCGTCGAGACCTGAGGCCCGCTGCCCCGGAGCGAGGCGAGATACGCGTTGTACGCCTCCAGTTCCTTGTCCCCGTCGCGGTCGGCGGCCCGGTCCTTGCGGACGGCCTGCCGCTGCTCGGAGTGGTACCACTGGTAGACCAGCGCGATCAGCACCAACACCGACGGGATCTCGCTGAACGCCCAGGCGATACCGCCCGCCGCGTTCTGGTCGGCGAGCGCGTCGATCCCGAGCGAGGCCGGCGGGTTCTCGTACGCCTTGATCATCGGCTGGCTCGCCATCATCAGGGCGATGCCGAAGAAGGCGTGGAACGGCATGCCCGCGAAGAGCTCCAGCATCCGCATCACATAGCCGGGGCGGTGCGGCCCCGGGTCGACGCCCATGATCGGCCAGAAGAAGACCAGACCGACGGCGAGGAAGTGCACCATCATCGCGATGTGTCCGATCTTCGACCCCATCAGCGTGTCGAAGAGCGGCGTGAAGTAGAAGCCGTACAGGCTCGCGATGAAGAGCGGGATCGTGAACGCGGGATGCGTGATGATCCGCATGTAGCGGCTGTGCAGCAGCATCAGGAGCAGCTCGCGCGGGCCCTTGTCGCCCCGCGGCGCGACCGGGAGCGCACGCAGCGCCAGGGTCACCGGCGCGCCGAGCAGCAGAAGGATCGGCGAGAGCATCGAGATGACCATGTGCTGCACCATGTGCACGCTGAACATGACCATGCCGTAGTCGTTCAGCTTGGTGCACATCATCAGTGCCACCGAGAGCACACCCACCGCGAAGAAGACCGTCCGGCTCACCGGCCAGCTGTCACCGCGACCGCGCAGCCGCGCGACGCCCCAGCCGTACAGCGCGAGCCCCACGACACTGCCGACGAGGAAGAACAGGTTCGGCGAGAACTCAAGCCCCCGTCCCAGCGTGAACGGCGGCAGATCCATGGTCATGCCGTGCCCGCTGTGATCCATGTGTGTACTCCTGGAGCCCGATTCGCGCTTGTTGTCCGCACCAGACTAGAACCGCCCCCGTTCGCGGATGCGACCGGGGGCGGCTCATGGTGTCGGTACGGAGGTCAGAGCACGCACTCGGCCTCGGCGTAACGCTCGGCCGGGACCGTCTTGAGGGTCTCCACGGCCTGGGCCAGCGGAACCATCGTGATGTCCGTGCCCCGCAGAGCGGTCAGCATGCCGAACTCGCCGCGGTGCGCCGCCTCCACCGCGTGCCAGCCGAAGCGGGTGGCGAGGACCCGGTCGTACGCGGTCGGCGTGCCGCCGCGCTGGACGTGACCGAGGATCACCGGGCGGGCCTCCTTGCCGAGCCGCCGCTCCAGCTCCACCGAGAGCTGGCTGGCGACGCCGGTGAAGCGCTCGTGCCCGTACTGGTCCTTGGCGCCGACCTCGAAGTTCATCGAGCCCTCGCGCGGCTTGGCGCCCTCGGCGACGACCACGATCGCGAAGCGCTTGCCGGCCTCGAAGCGCTCGCCGACCCGGGCGGTCAGCTCGTCGATGTCGAAGGGGCGCTCGGGCACGACGATCGCGTGCGCGCCCGCGGCCATGCCGGAGTGCAGGGCGATCCAGCCGGTGTGGCGGCCCATGACCTCGACGATGAGCACGCGCTGGTGCGACTCGGCGGTGGTCTTCAGGCGGTCCAGGGCCTCGGTCGCCACCCCGACGGCGGTGTCGAAGCCGAAGGTGACGTCGGTCGAGGCGATGTCGTTGTCGATCGTCTTCGGCACCCCGACGATCGGCAGCCCGGCCTGGGAGAGCAGGTTGGCGGCCTTCAGCGTGCCCTCGCCGCCGATCGGGATGATCGCGTCGAGTCCCAGCTCGGCGACATGGCCGCGGGCGCGTTCGACGCCGTCGACCAGATGCGCGGGCTGGACCCGGGAGGAGCCGAGGATGGTGCCGCCGCGGGCGAGGATGCCGGCGACCGCGTCAAGGTCGAGCTTGCGGTAGTCGCACTCGAGGAGGCCCTTCCACCCGTCGTGGAAGCCGATGACCTCGTCGCCGTGGTCGACGACGGCGCGGTGCACGACGGAACGGATGACGGCGTTCAGACCGGGGCAGTCGCCTCCGGAGGTGAGCACACCAATGCGCATAGCCCGAATACCTTTGCAACGTGGGCCGACTCCCGGACCACGTCGTCCGGTTGGATCCCCGCCACCTTATCGGTGCCAGGAGGCGGGGCCGAACCGGATGTCCGCAGATTGGACACTGTGTTTACTTACGAATCCAATGGGCGTAGGGGTGCTCAGACGTGCAGCCCTCAGGGCCGTCAGGCGGGCTGGGTCGCCGCCGCGATGCGCTCGGCGCGCAGCGCCTCGTACCAGCGGTCGTCGGTCGGCGGCAGCGCGTTCACGTCGAGGGCCAGCTTCAGGAGCAGGTCCGCGATCTGCGGGTTGCGGGCCATGACCGGGCCGTGCATGTACGTACCGAAGACGGTGTCGTTGTACGCGCCCTCGGTGCCGTCGCCCGTGCCGTTGCCCCTGCCCAGCACGGTCCGCGCGAACGGGCGGGCCGTCGGGCCGAGATGGGTGATGCCCTGGTGGTTCTCGAACCCGGTCAGCTGGGGGAGACCGAGGCGCGGGTCGATGTCCGCGAGGACGTCGCCGACGCACCGCTCGCCCTCGCCGCGGGTCGAGGTGACGTCGATCAGGCCGAGGCCGGGCTCGCGCTCGCCGAGGTCGTTGATGAACTCGTGGCCCAGGATCTGGTAGCCGGCGCAGACCGAGAAGATGATCGCGCCGTTGGACGCGGCCCGCTCCAGGCCGCCGTCGCGGCGCAGCCGCTCGGCCGCGAGCCGCTGCGGCCGGTCCTCGCCGCCACCGATCAGGTAGATGTCGCCGGAGGTCGGCACCGGCTGGTCGCTGCGAACGTCGACGCGCTGGACGTCCAGACCGCGCTGGCGGGCGCGGCGCTCGACGACGAGGGCGTTGCCCTGGTCGCCGTACGTGCTGAGCAGGTCCGGGTAGACCCAGACCAGGCGCAGGCTGCTGTCACTCATGCTGCAAGTCCTCTACGGGTCAGTTGCCGACGCGGCGGCGGACGTCCTGGAAGGCGGTGTAGTTGGCGATCAGCTCGATCTGACCCGGCGGGGCGAGCTGGACCGCCTCGTCGAGCGTCTCGCAGACGCGGAACTCCACACCCGCGACCTCCAGGCGGACCGCCAGGTCCAGCTTGCGGTCGCCGATGACCATGATCGGGTGGCCGGCGAGCCGTCCGTAGTCGACGTCCCAGAGCCAGGAGGTGTCCGTGCCGTCGGCGCCGCGCGCGTTGACGGAGAGGATGACCGGCGTCGGCGGCTGGTCGATCAGGGAAAACGTTTCGAGCCACCCCGCCGGGTTCTTCGCGAGCAGCAGGCGCAGGTCGCGGCCCTGGAAGGAGACCACGTCGTACCGGCCGGCCACGGCCTGCACCTGGTACATCCGCTCCAGAGCGACCTGCGGAGGGACACCGAAGACGGCGGCGACGGCGGCCGAGGTCGCGGCGTTGGCCTTGTTGGCGCGGCCGGGCAGCTGGAGGTGGATCGGCCAGGCCGAACCGTGCGGGTCCAGGACGTGGTCGCCGTTGAGCGCCCAACTCGGCGCAGGACGGCGGAAACCGCACTCGCCGCAGAACCAGTCGTCGCCGGGACGCTGCATCACACCGCCGCAGGCGGGGCACGACCAGGCGTCGTCCTTCCACTCCTGGCCGACGGCGACCCACACCACGTTGGGGGAGGAGGAGGCGGCCCACACGATCAGCGGGTCGTCGGCGTTGGCGATGACGACCGCCTTCGTACCGCTCAGACCCTCGCGCCACTTCTCGGCGAGCATCCGGGTCTCGGCGGCACGGTCGAGCTGGTCGCGCGAGAGGTTGAGCAGCGCGATCGCCTTCGGCGTGGTGTCCCGGGCGACTCCGGCGAGGTACTTCTCGTCGACCTCGATCACGCCGTACTTGGCGTCCGAGCCGCCGGCCAGCGCCGAGGTGATACCCGCGGGCATGTTGGCGCCCAGCGCGTTGGAGACGACCGGACCGCTGGCCCGCAGCGCCTCGGCGATGAGCCGGGTCGTGGTGGTCTTTCCGTTGGTCGCGGACACCAGGACGACGTCCAGATGCTGCGCGAGCCGGCCCAGCAGGTCCGGGTCGAGCCTCAGCGCCACCTTGCCGCCGATCACCGATCCGCTGCCGCGTCCCGCCGCGCGCGACACCGCCGCCGCGGCCTTGCCCGCCGTCACGGCCAGCTTGGCGCGTGGCGACAGCGGCTCTGGATTACCGGGGTGTCCTGACATCTTCCTTGTTCCTCCTTGCGTCGGTCCGGGCTCAGCCTATCGAGATCAGGCCAGGGACCCGAACTGCGGCACCCCTGCGCCCCTCGGCGAAACGACGAGGTCACGGCGGACCGTACCCTTACGCCCATGCGAAACCGGCCGATCCCCGGCAGTTCCGGCCACGTCCGAGCGATGACCCTGCTCGGCGACCCGGTGCTGCACGCCCCCTGTGAACCCGTCAGCGACTTCGGCCCGGAGCTCGCCCGGCTGATCGAGGACATGTTCGCGACGATGTACGCGGCGAACGGCGTCGGCCTGGCGGCGAACCAGGTGGGCGTGGGGCTGCGGGTCTTCGTGTACGACTGCCCGGACGACGAGGAGGTGCGCCACCTCGGGCACCTGGTCAACCCGCGCCTCGTGGAGGCGGACGGCGACGTGATCCGGGGTGCGGAGGGCTGTCTGTCCCTGCCGGGTCTGGAGGCCCCGACGCCGCGGTTCGACCGTGCGGTCGTCGAGGGCCTGCTGCTGGACGGCACCCCGGCGCGCGTCGAGGGCACGGGGTTCTTCGCCCGGTGCCTCCAGCACGAGACCGACCATCTGGAAGGCGGGGTCTACGCGGACCATGTGACGGGGTGGCGCAGGTCACGTCTGCTGCGCGCGATCCGCAAGGAGCCGTGGGGGACGGGTGTGAACTCGCTCAAGGGCTGAAACCCGTCGCAGGGGACGACCCGGGGTTACGGGCCGGAAGGCGACGCGCCGCTGGGGTTGTGCCCCGGGCTCTGTCCGGGGCCCTGTGGGAGGCCGGCCCACGACCCGGGCGCCCTCAGAACCCCGGGGCTCCTTCGCGGTCGCCCGCCTCCGCGAGGCGGCCCCACAGCAGGTCCGCCAGCGCCTGTACCAACTCGCCCCGCGAGCACGGGCGTTCGCCGAGCCACCAGTCGCCCGCCGCGTGCATCATGCCGACGATGCCATGGCCCCAGATCCGCGCCTGCGCCTCGCCGGCCTCGCCGAGGTCGATGCGTTCGGCGATGACCTGGCCGAGCTCCTCGCCCATCCGCCGCAGCACCGGCGCCGAGTGGCGGCCCACGTCGAAGCCCTGCTCGGCCTGGTGCGTCTCCTCGGCCGGGTGCATCAGGAAGCGGTAGACCTGCGGCAGCGCCTCGATCGAGGCGAGGTAGGTGTCGAGGGTGGACTCGACCCGTCGGCGCCGGTCGGCCGGAGCGTCGAGCGCGGCCCGCAGGGCGGCGAGCAGCGCGTCGGTGTGCCGGGTGGCCAGTGCCCGGTAGAGCCCGCCCTTGTCCCCGAAGTGCCGGTACAGGATCGGCTTCGTGATCCCCGCCTCCGCGGCGATCGCGTTCATCGAGGCCTTGGGCCCGTCCCGGAGCACCACCCGGTCCGCCGCCTCCAGCAGTTCGCGGCGCCGCTGGTCGGTCGGCTTCTGCTGGTCGGTGGTCAGGTGTGTGGTCTCCATAGCGTGTCTCCCCGCCCGTGCGAATTCCGTGAGGCTGTCGCAACGTAACACCCGACCGGCACTCGGTGCCGCGCCGCGGGGGCCGCTCCGTCGCAGGTTGACAGCTCCTACCGGCCGGTAACAGACTGCTGTTACCGCAAGTAATGTACTGCTGGGAGGGAACATGGCCGAGTTCACGCTCGAACTCAACGACGACCAGAAGCAGGTCCGTGACTGGCTGCACGGATTCGCCGAGGACGTGATGCGCCCCGCCGCCGCCGAGTGGGACGAGCGTGAGGAGACTCCCTGGCCGATCATCCAGGAAGCCGCCAAGATCGGCATCTACTCTCTCGACTTCTACGCCCAGCAGTTCTTCGACCCCACCGGGCTCGGCATCCCGATGGCCATGGAGGAACTCTTCTGGGGCGACGCCGGCATCGCCCTCTCCATCGTCGGTACCGGCCTCGCCGCCGTCGGCGTCCTCGCCAACGGCACCGAGGAGCAGATCGGCACGTGGATCCCGCAGATGTACGGCGACGTCGACGACGTGAAGGTCGCCGCCTTCTGCTCCTCGGAGCCCGACGCCGGCTCCGACGTCGCCTCCTTGCGCACCCGGGCCGTGTACGACGAGGCCAGGGACGAGTGGGTCCTCAACGGCACCAAGACCTGGGCGACCAACGGCGGCATCGCCAACGTCCACGTCGTCGTCGCCGCCGTGGACCCCGAGCTCGGCTCCAAGGGGCACGCCTCCTTCATCGTGCCGCCGAACACCCCCGGTCTCTCCCAGGGGCAGAAGTTCCAGAAGCACGGCATTCGCGCCTCGCACACCGCCGAGGTCGTCCTGGAGAACGTCCGCGTCCCCGGCCACTGCCTCCTGGGCGGCAAGGAGAAGCTGGACGAGCGCCTGGCCCGAGCCCGTGAGAAGGCGAAGGCGGGCGGCGGCGTGGGGGCCTCCCCGGCCGAAGGCGGGGGGAGGGTGAAGAACGCCGCCATGGCCACCTTCGAGGCCTCCCGCCCCGCCGTCGGCGCCATGGCCGTGGGCACGGCCCGCGCGGCGTACGAGGTCGCCCTCGACTACGCCAAGACCCGTGAGCAGTTCGGCCGCCCGATCATCGACAACCAGGGCGTCGCCTTCCAGCTCGCCGACATGCGCACCCAGATCGACGCCGCCCGGCTCCTCGTCTGGCGTGCCTCCTGGATGGCGACCGCCGGAAAGCCGTTCACCTCGGCCGAGGGCTCGATGTCCAAGCTGTACGCGAGCGAGGTCGCCAAGAAGGTCACCGGCCAGGCCATCCAGATCCTGGGCGGCAACGGCTACACCCGCGAGTACCCCGTGGAGCGCATGCACCGCGACGCGGCGATCTACACGATCTTCGAGGGCACGAGCGAGATCCAGCGCCTGGTGATCGCCCGCACCCTCTCCGGGATGCCGATCCGCTAGGACGTGCTGCGACAGTAGCGCCGTCGGCCCGGAGGGCGGGCCCGCGGGCCGCTGTGCACGGTGTGGGCGGGATCAGGTGCCGAGGAGCGCGCGCTTCTGGGCCTCGAACTCCGCCTCGGTCAGTACGCCCTGGGCCTTCAGTTCCCCGAGCTGCTTGAGCTGATCGATCTTGGCGCTCATGTCGTCTCCGGCCGGTTCCGGAGCCGGCGCGGGCGGCTGCTGGTACTGCTGCTGGTATTGCAGTTGCTGTCCGCTGTCCTGCTGGGCCCATCGGCCCGCCTGCCGCCGTGACACTCGGTTGGACACCGCGGTGGCGGTGCCGGCGACGACGGCGGTGCGGGCGACGCCGCGGAGAAGTCCGGGCATGATCAGTCATCTCCCAGGGTGTGCTCGGATGCCGGATGCGATCGGCACGTCAGGCCGCCGCCCCGCCGCCGGGACCGGCGGCATCAGCGGCGTCCAGCGAGGCCAGCAACGCCTGGACGGGAATCCGGCCGCTCGCCACGATCTGCGCGCCGCTGCGGCGCATGGCGCGTGCGAAGGGGGCGGCCCACACGTTCTCGTACACGATGACCCCGGCGGAGTTGCCCGGTTCCAGCGCGGCACCGGCGTCGTCGACGTCGCTCTGGTCCAGGAGACCGGAGGAGGCGCCTTCGAACACGGTGAGATCGACCTCGCCGCCGAAGTCCGTCAGCTCCACAGCGGTGACCGACCCGTCCTCGTCCTTGCGGATGAACTGCAGGTCGAGGATGCGGATGACGCCCCGCTCCACCAGATCGAGGAGGAGGGGGAAACCCTCGCCCGTCATCCGGTTGCCCGGAAACTCCAGGATCAGGTAGTCGACGGGGCCCATGGCCTCGACTTCCGACAGGTCGTCGCTCATGGCCACTCCTCCAAGCGCTCGGGGTTCCCGCCTCGACCGGACCGGTTTGCGGGCGGCCCCCGCCGGCTACAGGTGGCCGCTCAGCCATTCCAGCACCGCCCGTGGCTCCCCGCACGTCGTGGCGGCCGCCGGAGGGCCGCCGCGCGGACGGGGCCGCCACGGGCTCCGGGGAACGAGCCCCCCGGGCGGCGCCGGGAGCCGGGTCAACAGATCTGTTCCAGCCGGGTGTTCGACATGGCTACCGGTGAGTCGGGCGGTGGTGGAGAATCGCCGTGCCGGTGACGATCAAGGGGGTAACGCACGTATGACCACCACCGACGAGATTCCGGGCCCGGCGGGGCTACCGCTGCTCGGCTCGATGTTCGACCTCAGGAACGACGCGCTCGGCACCTTCCTCGAATCCCAGCGCGCCCACGGAGACGTCGTGCGGATCACCGCGGGGCCGCCCGGAGTGCGCGCCACGGTCTACGGGGTCTTCTCCGCCGAAGGCGTCCAGCAGGTCCTCGCCGCCCAGTCCGCCAACTTCCGCAAGGACAACGCCTTCTACCAGGAGGTCCGTGAGTCCTTCGGCAACGGCCTGCTGACCAGCCAGGACGAGGACTACCTGCGGCAGCGCCGGCTGGTCCAGCCACTCTTCACCCGCCGCCGCGTCGACGGTTACGCCGAGGCCATCGCCGCCGAGGTCGCGACCGTCACCGAGGAGTGGCGCACCGCGGGCCGCTCCACCGTCGACGTCCTCGACGAGATGACCCGGCTCGCCCTGCGCGCCGTCGCCCGAATCCTCTTCGGCACCGACGTCGAGGCCGCCGTCGAGATCGTCGAGCGCGCGTTCCCGGTGATGGGCGACTACGTCCTGCGCCGCGGCTTCTCCCCTCTCAACATCCCCCGTGACTGGCCCACCCCCGGCAACCGTCGCGCCGCGGCCGCGTGCGACGAGCTGTACGCCGTCTGCGACCGGATCATCGCCGAGCGATGCGCGACGGCGGACGCGGCCGCGCCCGCGGGCGGCGACGGCGACGCGCAGGACCTGCTGACCCTCCTCGCCGAGGCCGAGAGCGCGCAGGACGGCAGCTTCGACGCCGCGGAGCTGCGCGAGCAGGTCCTCATCTTCCTGCTCGCCGGGCACGAGACGACGGCCACCTCGCTCGGCTTCGCCCTCCACCTCCTCGCCCTGCACCCCGAGGAGCGCAAGCGGGCGCACGAGGAGGTCGACCGCGTCCTGGCCGGCCGTACCCCCGGCGCCGCCGACCTCGACGCCCTGCCGTACCTGAGCCAGGTCCTCAAGGAGGCCATGCGGCTCTTCCCCGCCGGACCGGTCATCGGCCGGCGCGCGGTCGCCGCCACCGAGATCGACGGGCACACCATCCCGGCCGGAGCCGATGTGGTCGTCGCCCCGTGGGTCACCCACCGGCACCCCGCGTACTGGGAGGACCCGGAGCGCTTCGACCCCGACCGCTTCACGCCCGAGGCCGAGGCGAGCCGCCCCCGCTACGCCTGGTTCCCCTTCGGCGGCGGCCCCCGCGCCTGCATCGGCCAGCACTTCTCGATGCTGGAGTCGGTCGTCGCGCTGGCGATGATCCTCCAGGCCTACGACCTGGAGGCCGTCGACACCGAGGTGCCGGTCACCTCGGCGATCACCCTCCGCGCGACCGGCCCGGCACGCTGCCGGGTCCGGCCCCGTACGCCCTAGGGGAGGGGGGCCGCCCCGTCACCCCGGGTGGCGACGACGACCGTGGCGTACAGCTCATCGGACGTGACCACCCGCGGTGTCAGGCCGCACCCGGAGACGGTCTCGACGGCCCGGGCGGCCTGCCGCTCGGACGTCTCGACCAGCAGATGACCGCCGGGCGCCAGCCACTCGGGGGCATCGGCGGCCACCCTGCGCAGGACGTCGAGACCGTCCGAGCCGCCGTCGAGCGCGACCAGCGGCTCGTGCTCGCGCGCCTCGGGCGGCAGCAGCCCGACGTCCTTGGTCGGTACGTACGGCACGTTGGCGACCAGCACCTCGACCCGGCCGCGCAGGACGTCCGGCAGCGCGGCGAAGAGGTCGCCCTCGAGGACCCGGCCGCCGAGCGGCTCGATGTTGCGCCGTGCGCACCGCACGGCGGCGGGCTCGATGTCCGAGGCGTACACCTGGGCACCCTCGACGGCCGAGAGCAGCACCGCTCCCGCCCCGCCGGACCCGCAGCACAGATCGACGCACAGGGAGCCGGGCCGGGCCAGGGCCACGGCGTGCTCGACGAGGAACTCCGTACGCCGCCGGGGCACGAAGACCCCCGGGTCGACGGCGACACGCAGACCGGCGAACTCGGCCCAGCCCACGACGTGCTCGATGGGCAGACCGGCGGTCCGCCGCTCGACCATCGTGTCGAGTTCGTGGCCGCTGCGCGCCGAGGAGAACAGAAGCTCCGCCTCGTCCTCGGCGAACACGCAGCCGGCGGCGCGGAGCCGGGAGACGGTGGTGGAACGAAGGGTGGTAGAAGGGGCGATCGACATGGAACCTTCCGGGAAGCCGAGGGGCACTCCCGTGGTCACCTCTGTCGGGCGGACCACACGGTCGTCGAGGGGGAGCACCCTGCCTGCATGGCGTTGATGGGGCCCACCTCCTCGGTCGTTCTCTGCTGGAGCCGCAAAGATTACATGATCGACACCGTGTGCCTCAGCCGGCCGGGCCGCCGGCTCAGGCGGGCAGTGCCGCCTCGATCGCCGCGACGACCTCCGGGGCCTCCGGCTCGGTGCGCGGACGGAAGCGGGTGATCCGCCCGTCCCGGCCGATCAGGAACTTCTCGAAGTTCCACTGCACGTCCCCGGCCTCGCCCTCCGCGTCCGCGATCCGCGTCAGCTCCGCGTAGAGCGGGTGACGGGCGGCGCCGTTCACGTCCGTCTTCTCCAGGAGCGGGAACGTCACGCCGTACGACGTGGAACAGAAGGTCTGGATCTCCTCCGCGCTCCCCGGCTCCTGCCCCAGGAACTGGTTGCACGGCACACCGAGCACGGTGAAACCACGGTCCCCGTACTCCTTCTGCAGCCTCTCCAGACCCGCGTACTGGGGCGTCAGACCGCACTTGGAGGCCACGTTGACGACCAGGACGGCCCGGTCGCGGTAGTCGGCCAGCGAGATCGGGTCGCCGGACAGGGTGCGCAGGGGAATGTCGTACAGGCTCATGAACAGCTCCTCGTCGAGGCCGGGTGTGCCCTCACCCTACGATCCCGGGCTACAGCTTCCGGAACAGTCCCTCCTGGACCACCGAGACCAGCAGCCTGCCCTCCCGGTCGTAGATGCGGCCGCGTGCCAGGCCCCGGCCGCCCGTCGCGATCGGGGACTCCTGGTCGTAGAGGAACCACTCGTCCGCGCGGAAGGGACGGTGGAACCACATCGCGTGGTCCAGGGACGCCATGTCGAAGCCCCGCGGGCCCCAGAGCGGCTCGACGGGGATCCGGACCGCGTCCAGAAGCGTCATGTCCGAGGCGTACGTCAGCGCGCAGGTGTGGACGAGCGGATCGTCGCCGAGCGGGCCCACCGCGCGCATCCACACCGCGCTGCGCGGGTCCGCGTCCTTGACCTCGTCCCTGGTCCAGCGCAGCCGGTCCACGTAGCGGATGTCGAACGGCTGGCGGCGGGCCATCCGCTCCAGGGCCTCCGGAAGCGTGCCCAGGTGGTCGCGGATCTCGTCCGCGAGCCTCGGAAGGGTCTCCGGGTCCGTCATGTGGCGCGGCGGCAGCTGGTGCTCGAGCCCGGCCTCCTCCGGGAGGTGGAAGGAGGCGGTCAGGTTGAAGATCGTCCGGCCCTGCTGGATCGCGGTGACCCGGCGCGTGGTGAAGGAGCGGCCGTCCCGTACCCGCTCCACCTGGTAGACGATCGGGACGCCGGGGCGGCCCGGGCGCAGGAAGTAGGAGTGCAGCGAGTGCACCGGGCGGTCACCCTCCGTGGTGCGCCCGGCGGCCACCAGGGCCTGACCGGCGACCTGCCCGCCGAAGACCCGTTGCAGCGACTCCTGTGGGCTCTGGCCGCGGAAGATGTTGTCCTCGATCTGCTCCAGATCGAGCAGGCCGACGAGGCTCTCGGCGGGGTTGGTCACCGTCTTCTTCTCCTTAGAGCTGTCCCACGGACGTCACGCGGACGACCGCCCGGCCCTCCTCGTCGGAGGCCGCGAGATCCACCTCCGCGCTGATGCCCCAGTCATGGTCGCCGTTCGGATCGGCGAAGGTCTGCCGGACGCGCCACAGGCCGTGTGCCGCGTCCTCCTCGATGTTCAGCAGCTTCGGGCCGCGCGCGTCGGGGCCGGTGCCGAGGTCCTCGTACTCGTCCCAGTACGCGTCCATCGCCTCGCCCCACGCGTCCGCGTCCCAGCCCGACTCGGCGTCCAGCTCGCCCAGCGCGTCCACGTTGTCCAGGGCCGCCAGCTCCACACGGCGGAACATCGCGTTGCGGACCAGGACCCGGAAGGCGCGCGCGTTCGACGTGACCGGCTTGACCTGGTCGGCCTTCTCCTGCGCCTGTTCGGCCGTCTCGACCTCCGGGTTCGCCAGCTGCTCCCACTCGTCGAGGAGCGAGGAGTCCACCTGGCGCACCATCTCGCCCAGCCACTCGATCAGATCCTGCAGGTCCTCGGTCTTCAGGTCGTCCGGGATCGTGTGGTCCAGTGCCTTGTACGCGCTCGCCAGGTAGCGGAGCACGATGCCCTCGGTCCGCGCCAGCTCGTACCAGGACGTGAACTCCGTGAAGGACAGCGCCCGTTCGTACATGTCACGGATGACGGACTTCGGCGAGACCGGGTGGTCGCCCACCCACGGGTGCGACTTCCGGTACACGTTGTACGCGTGCCAGAGCAGCTCCTCCAGCGGCTTCGGGTACGAGATCTCCTGGAGCCGCTCCATGCGCTCCTCGTACTCGACGCCGTCCGCCTTCATCCGCCCGACGGCCTCGCCGCGCGCCTTGTTCTGCATGGCGGCCAGGATCTGGCGCGGGTCGTCGAGCGTCGACTCGACGACCGAGACCATGTCCAGGGCGTACGACGGGGACTCCGGGTCGAGCAGGTCGAACGCGGCGAGCGCGAACGTCGACAGCGGCTGGTTCAGCGCGAAGTCCTGCTGGAGGTCGACCGTGAGCCGGATCGTACGGCCCTCGGCGTCCGGGGTGTCCAGCTGCTCCACCACACCGCCGTCGAGGAGCGAGCGGTAGATGGCGATGGCCCGGCGGATGTGGCGCAGCTGGGCCTTGCGCGGCTCGTGGTTGTCCTCCAGGAGCTTGCGCATCGCCTCGAAGGCGTTGCCCGGCCGGGCGATCACCGAGAGCAGCATGATGTTGGTGACCTTGAAGCGCGAGGTCAGCGGCTCGGGCTCGGCGGCGATCAGCTTCTCGAACGTGGTGTCGCTCCAGGCGACGAAGCCCTCAGGAGCCTTCTTGCGCACCACCTTGCGGCGCTTCTTCGGATCGTCGCCGGCCTTGGCGAGCGCCTTCTCGTTCTCGATGACGTGCTCGGGCGCCTGCGCCACCACGAAACCGGCCGTGTCGAAGCCCGCCCGGCCGGCCCGGCCCGCGATCTGGTGGAACTCCCGCGCGCGGAGCGTGCGCACCCGGTTGCCGTCGTACTTGGTCAGGGCCGTGAACAGCACCGTACGGATCGGCACGTTGACGCCCACACCGAGTGTGTCCGTCCCGCAGATCACCTTGAGCAGGCCGGCCTGCGCCAGCTTCTCCACCAGGCGCCGGTACTTCGGCAGCATGCCGGCGTGGTGCACGCCGATGCCGTGGCGCACGTAACGCGAGAGGTTCTGGCCGAACTTGGTGGTGAAGCGGAAGTTGCCGATCAGCTCGGCGATCTTGTCCTTCTCCTCACGCGAGCACATGTTGATGCTCATCAGCGACTGCGCGCGCTCGACGGCCTGCGCCTGAGTGAAGTGGACGATGTAGACGGGAGCCTGCTTGGTCTCCAGGAGCTCGGTCAGCGTGTCCGTGATCGGCGTCAGCCGGTACTCGTACGACAGCGGCACCGGCCGGGTCGCCGAGCGCACCACCGAGGTCGGGCGGCCCGTGCGCCGGGTGAGGTCCTTCTCGAACATCGACACGTCGCCGAGCGTCGCCGACATGAGGACGAACTGTGCCTGCGGCAGTTCCAGGAGCGGGATCTGCCAGGCCCAGCCGCGATCCGGCTCCGCGTAGAAGTGGAACTCGTCCATCACGACCTGACCGATGTCGGCGTACTTGCCGTCGCGCAGCGCGATCGAGGCCAGCACCTCCGCCGTGCAGCAGATGATGGGCGCGTCGGCGTTCACCGAGGCGTCGCCGGTCAGCATGCCGACGTTCTCGGTGCCGAAGAGCTTGCAGAGGTCGAAGAACTTCTCCGACACCAGCGCCTTGATCGGCGCGGTGTAGAAGGTCACCTGGTCATTGGCCAGCGCCGCGAAGTGCGCCCCCGCCGCGACCAGGGACTTTCCCGATCCGGTAGGGGTCGACAAGATCACGTTCGCCCCGGAGACCACCTCGATCAGCGCCTCCTCCTGGGCCGGGTAGAGCGTGATGCCCCGGTCCTCCGCCCATGAGGAGAAAGCCTCGAAGAGGGCGTCGGGGTCGGCGTTCGGCGGCAGCTGATCGATAAGGGTCACGCCCCCATCTTGCCTGGATTCCGCTCGGATGAGGGAACCGGCCGTCGGGGCGAAGATCACGGACGATACGCTGTCGCGTCGACCGGTCGTCAACTGAGCGCCGGCACCGGAGGAATGGGGCGGGGACAAGCATGATGGGACCGGCGCACTCGCTGTCCGGAGCGGCGGCCTGGCTGGGCGTCGGGGCGGCGGCCGCCGCCGCGGGCCACCCGATGCCGTGGCCGGTCGTCGTCGTCGGAGCGCTCATCTGCGCGGGCGCGGCGCTCGCGCCGGACCTCGACCACAAGTCCGCGACCATCTCGCGGGCCTTCGGACCGGTCTCCAAGGGCCTGTGCGAGATCGTCGACAAACTCTCGTACGCCGTCTACAAGGCCACCCGCTCCACCGCCGACCCCCGCCGGTCGGGCGGCCACCGGACGCTCACCCACACCTGGCTCTGGGCGGTCCTCATCGGCGGCGGGGCCTCGGTCCTGGCCATCACCGGCGGCCGCTGGGCCGTCCTCGCGATCCTCTTCGTCCACCTCGTCCTCGCGGTGGAAGGCCTGCTGTGGCGGGCCGCCCGGATGTCCAGCGACATCCTGGTCTGGCTGCTCGGCGCCACCAGCGCCTGGATCCTCGCGGGCGTCCTGGACCAGCCGGGCAACGGCGCGGACTGGCTCTTCACGGCCCCCGGGCAGGAGTACCTCTGGCTGGGCCTGCCCATCGTCCTGGGCGCGCTGGTGCACGACATCGGCGACGCCCTGACGGTCTCGGGCTGCCCGATCCTGTGGCCGATCCCGGTGGGCCGCAAGCGCTGGTACCCGGTCGGGCCGCCGAAGGGCATGCGGTTCCGTGCGGGCAGCTGGGTGGAGCTGAAGGTGCTGATGCCGGCGTTCATGCTGCTCGGCGGTGTGGGCGGGGCCTCGGCGCTCGGCTACCTCTGACC
>NZ_JBHUYJ010000014.1:0-5606 GCF_042668715.1 Streptomyces sp. NPDC057271 | reverse complement strand
GGGGAGGGTAGGGGCGGGGGGGGGGGGGTGTTGGGGGGGGGGGGGGGGGGCTGGGGGGCTGGGCCGCCTGGAACCGGGGGGGGCGGGGGGCCCCCCCCCGGGGGGGGGCCCCACCGCGCGCCGTCAGCCGTGCCACGACCTCCAGAGCGCCGCGTACGCGCCGTCCGCCGCCACCAGTTCGTCGTGGCTGCCCAGCTCGCTGATGCGCCCCTCCTCGACCACCGCGATGACGTCCGCGTCGTGCGCGGTGTGCAGCCGGTGGGCGATCGCGACGACCGTGCGTCCGTCCAGGACCCGGGCGAGCGAGCGCTCCAGATGGCGGGCCGCCCGCGGGTCCAGGAGCGAGGTCGCCTCGTCCAGGACCAGGGTGTGCGGGTCCGCGAGGACCAGCCGGGCGAGGGCGATCTGCTGGGCCTGGGCCGGGGTGAGCGCGAGTCCGCCCGAGCCGACCTCGGTGTCCAGGCCCTCGTCGAGCCCCCGCGCCCAGCCGTCCGCGTCGACCGCGCCGAGCGCCGCCCACAGCTCGGCGTCCTCCGCGCCCGTCCGCGCGAGCCGCAGGTTGTCCCGGAGCGACCCGACGAAGACGTGGTGCTCCTGGTTGACCAGCGCCACGTGCTCCCGGACGCGCTCCGCGGGCATCTTCGCCAGCTCGGCCGCGCCGAGCGTGACCGAGCCGGTCCGCGGGGCGTAGATCCCCGCGAGCAGCCGGCCGAGCGTCGACTTGCCCGCGCCGGAGGGGCCGACGAGGGCGAGCCGGGTGCCCGGGGCGACGTCCATCGACACCCGGTGCAGCACGTCGACGCCCTCGCGGTAGCCGAAGCGCACCTCGTCCGCCCGGACGTCCCGGCCCTCGGGGCGCAGGGCACCGTCGCCGGCGTCCGGCTCGATGTCCCGGACGCCGACGAGCCGGGCCAGTGACACCTGGGCGACCTGCAGCTCGTCGTACCAGCGCAGGATGATCCCGACCGGCTCGACCAGCATCTGGGCGAGCAGCGCGCCCGTGGTCAGCTGCCCCACGTCGATCCAGCCACGCAGGACGAACACGCCGCCCAGCATCAGGACACCCGCAAGGACCAGCGTGTGGGTGAGGTTGATGACCGGGAAGAGGACCGAGCGCAGGACCAGTGTGTACCGTTCCCACGCGGTCCACTCCTGAACGCGCCGGTCGGAGAGCGCCACCCGGCGGGCGCCGAGGCGGTGCGCCTCGACGGTGCGCCCCGCGTCGACGGTCTCGGCGAGCGCGGAGGCGACCGCCGCGTAACCCGCGGCCTCGGAGCGGTACGCCGAAGGGGCCCGCTTGAAGTACCACCGGCAGCCGGCGATCAGCAGCGGCGCGGCGATCAGCAGCGAGAGGGCGAGCGGCGGCGCGGTCGCGGCGAGACCGCCGATCAGCAACCCCGCCCAGACCACGCCGACGGCGAGCTGCGGCACGGCGTCGCGCATCGCGTTGGCCAGCCGGTCGACGTCCGTGGTGATACGGGACAGCAGGTCGCCGGTGCCGGCCCGTTCGAGGACCCCCGGCGGCAGCCCGACCGACCGGACGAGGAAGTCCTCGCGCAGATCTGCCAGCATCTCCTCGCCCAGCATCGCGCCGCGCAGCCGCACCATCCGTACGAACAGCGTCTGGATGACGAGGGCGAGCGCGAACAGCGCGACGATGCGCCCCAGATGGAGGTCGCGCGCGCCCTCGGAGAGGCGCTCGACGAGCGAGCCGAGCAGGTACGGACCCACCATCGAGGCGGTCACCGCGATCACGTTGACGCCGATGAGCAGCGCGAACGCCCCACGGTGACGCCTCAGCAGATCGCGTACGTAGCCGCGCACGGTCGCAGCCGTGCCCACGGGCAGGGTCGTCGCCGACGTCGGGGCACCCGGGTCGTACGCCGGTGGCACCAGGCCGATCATGCCGACTCTCCTTCCAGCTCCGCTTCCCGCAGTCCTGCTTCCCAGGTCTGCTCGTCGTCGGTGTCGCGGGTGACGACGGCCCGGTAACGCGGTTCGGTACGGAGCAGGTCGCGGTGCGTACCGACGGCCACCACCTCGTCGTCGTGGACGAGGGCCACCCGGTCGGCGCGGTCGAGGAGCAGCGGCGAGGAGGCCAGGACGACCGTCGTACGGCCCTCGCGCAGCCCCCGCACCCCCGCTGCGACGCGCGCCTCGGTGTGTGAGTCGACCGCCGAGGTCGGCTCGTCGAGGACCAGCACCTCCGGGTCGGTGACCAGGGAACGGGCCAGCGCCAGGCGCTGGCGCTGCCCGCCGGACAGCGAGCGGCCGCGCTCGGTGATCCGGGTCCTCATCGGGTCGCCTTCGGTGCCGACGGACGCCTGTGCGAGCGCGTCGAGCACGTCTCCGCACTGGGCCGCGGCGAGGGCCTCCTCGGGCCGGACCGTGCCCGAGGAGGGCACGTCGAGCAGCTCGTGGAGCGTGCCGGAGAGCAGGACCGGGTCCTTGTCCTGGACCAGCACGGCGGTGCGGGCGGCGTCCAGTTCCAGTTCGTCGAGCGGCACTCCGCCGAGCAGGACCGAGGTGTGTCCCTCGCCCGCCTCGGTGGGATGGCCGCCGAGCCGGTCCGCGAGTCTCCCGGCCGCGTCCGGGTCGCCGCAGACGACCGCGGTGAGGAGGCCGGCGGGGGCGAGGAGCCCGGTGACGGGGTCGTACAGATCGCCCTTCGCGGTGCCGTGGCCGTCCGCCGTCGTGGTGGTGGTCCGGGCCAGCGAGAGCACCCGGGCCGCGCGCTTGGCGGAGGGCCGGGAGAAGGAGTAGGCCATGGCGATCTCCTCCACGTGGCGCAGAGGATGCAGCATCAGTGCCACCGCGCTGTACACGGTGACCAGTTCGCCGACCGCGATCCGCCCGTCGAGCGCGAGCCTCGCCCCGTACGCGAGCACGCCCACGAGAAGCAGACCCGGCAGCAGGACCTGCACGGCCGCGATCAGGGCCCACATCCGGGCACTGCGGACGGCGGCGTGCCGGACCTCCTGAGAGGCGGCCCGGTAGCGGGCGAGGAACAGCTCCTCGCCGCCGATGCCGCGCAGCACGCGCAGTCCGGCCACGGTGTCCGAGGCCAGCTCGGTGGCCCGGCCCGCCTTCTCGCGCTGGGCGTCGGCCCTGCGGGTGGCGCGGGGGAGCAGCGGCAGGACGGCCAGCGCGAGCACCGGCAGGCCCACCGCCACCACCACGCCGAGGGCCGGCTGGTAGACCACGAGGCCCACGCAGACCACGACCATCGTCAGCGCGGCCGCGGCGAACCGCGACAGCGCCTCGACGAACCAGCCGATCTTCTCGACGTCTGCGGTGGAGACGGCCACGACCTCGCCCGCCGCGACCCGCCGGGTCAGGACGGAGCCCAGCTCGGCGGTCTTGCGGGAGAGCAGTTGCTGGACGCGTGCGGCCGCGGTGATCCAGTTGGTGACGGCCGTGCGGTGGAGCATCATGTCGCCGACCGCGATGCCCGCGCCGAGCAGGGCGAGCAGCCCTCCCGCGAGCGCGAGCCGTCCGCCGTCGCGGTCCACGACGGCCTGGACGGAAAGTCCGACCGCGAGGGACAGACCGGCGATGCCGAGCTGCAGCACCAGTCCCCACAGGAGGGCGCCGACCTGCCCGCCGAGTTGGTTGCGGCCGAGCCAGAGCAGGAACCGGGTGCCCGAGCGGACGTCGGGCACCCCTGGATCGGCATACGGTAGATCGCGAATCTTCATGTCGTCCCAGGGCTTCCGGTCTCTTCGCTCCAGTGGCGCAAACCGTGCAAGGTTCACGCCGGGGGACGGCCGCCCGCAATCGATTTATTCGCAGAGGCGCACAGAACGCGCCAAGGTCGCACGACGCCCTCTGGACCGGTCCGGCGCCCCGCGCTTCACTCGCGACCCATGAGACAACAGAAGATCATGAGCATCATCGGTGGGCTCGTCCTGGCCGCCGGCGCCCTGCTCACGGCGCACCCGGCCGCCGCGCTCCCTCCGGCCGAACGGTCGCCGGCGGCCCAGGCCGATCCGCCCCCCGCCGAGTTCGGCAGCGACTGGCACGACCCGCTGACCGCGGCGCCTGACGTGGTCAAGCCGCCCACCCGGTCCTGCGAGATCCCGCTCGCCGCGGCCCGGTTCCGCGACTTCACGCCGTACCAGGGCAGTTACGCACCCCCGAAGGAGTGCGGCACCCGCTGGAGCAAGGTCGTCCTCCGCCTCGACGGAGAGGTGAAGGGGCGTCAGTACGACCGGCTCGGTCATGTCTCCGTCGGCGGCGTGGAGATCCTCCGCACCTCCACGCCCCAGCCCTCGCCCGACGGGATCCGCTGGTCGGTGGAGAAGGACGTCACCCGCTACCGCGACACCTTCGCCCGCCCCCAGCCCGTCGAGATACTCATCGGCAATGTCGTGAACGAGACCTACACCGGCGTCATCGGCGTGCGCGTCACGCTCACCTTCTACGCCGCCCAGGGCGCGGTGAAGCCCGCGGACACGCCCGACCGGGTGATGCCGCTCGACTCCACGAGCCTGACCACCCCGCGCAACACCGAACGCATCCTCGCCGAGGTGTACGCGACCGGCTCCGGCGGCGGTTGCGAGGAGTACTGGTACCTGACCGTGCCCGACGCGGCGCCGTACTCCTGCAGGGCGACCGACGGGCTGTACCGTGAGGTCCGGATCTCCGTCGACGGACGGACGGCGGGTATCGCCGCCCCCTTCCCGACCGTGTGGACGGGCGGCTGGTCCAACCCCTTCCTCTGGTACGTCTCGCCCGGGCCGCGAGCCTTCGACGTCCGGCCGGTCGTCTACGACCTGACCCCCTTCGCCGGCATCCTGAACGACGGCCGCGCCCACCGGGTCGAGGTGACGGTGGCGGGTGTCCCCGCGGGGCAGACCGGCTGGAGCACCCCGACCAACATCCTGCTCTGGCAGGACGAGGGCCGCGCCGTGGTCACCGGAGGGCTCGACCGCCACCACGAGACCGCACCGCGCAACTCCTCGGTGCACACGCCGGGTTCGCGGCATCGGCTAGACACCGAGGGCGGGCACGCCCTCACCGTCGCCGGGCATCTCGACACCTCGCACGGCCGCGTCGACACCACCGTCACGCGGACCCTGGCGCACACCTCCGTGCACCGCTGGGCCGAGGGCGAGAACCCGGACGCGCTCACAGCGCGGTGGACCGACGACGAGACGGTGACCGTCGGACGCGCGAGCACCCGCACCCACCGCACGTACACGATGGACGGCGAGACCACGATCGGCGCGGGCGACCGCCTGCGGACCGTGCTGGAGCTCGGCGACCGGGCCCGCACCGAGGTCGTGCGGGGCGGCAAGAGGCTCTCCTGGTCGCGCCTGGACCACACGTACGCCGGTGATGCCACCTACACCACCGGCGTTCCGCGCGATCAGCGGCGTGCGGTCGGGACGACGTCCGACCGCTACCGGCTCCACGGCTCCGACGGCTGCTACGACCGCAGCGTGAGGACGGCGCAGGGAACGGTCACGGAGGACCGGATGCGCTGCTGAGCCGCGGTGGGCCCGTCCGGCCTAGGCCCAATGCCGGTGACTTAGGTTGTGCCTTGTCGGGTGGTGGTGATGGTGTTCGGTGCGGTTGGTGCCCGGTTGCAGTGCTCGGCCCGT
>NZ_JBHUYJ010000013.1:123338-125380 GCF_042668715.1 Streptomyces sp. NPDC057271 | reverse complement strand
CGCTGCCCCGCCGCGTCCGAGGGCCGGTTGACGACGCCGGCCCGGGCGGTGGCGAGGACGCTGGAGCCGCCGCCGTCGAGGTTCATCGCCTCGCGCGCGCCGAGCTGCCTCATCAGCTGAGCGGCCTGCGCGACGCCGAGCCCCTCGCTGTAGCCGGCCTGCCGGCCGTCGACGACCACGAGCATCAGCCGGCCAAGGTCGTCCACGCCGACCATCGAGCGGGGGTTGGCGCGCAGGGTCCAGTTGTACGTGAAGGTCTGGTCCACGCCGTCCCGGATGATGCCGTCCGCCTGGGCGTTGACCGACACCTTCCCCTCACGTACCAGGGTCGGGCCGACCTGGAGGATCGTGGTGTCCGAGGTGAGCGGCACCTGGCGCCCCCTGCCGTCCTCCACCCGCTCGGAGAACGTCAGCGTCCGGCCGACCACGACGTGCCCCAGCAGCCACCGCGCGCTCGCGCCGGTCGCCTGGAGGGTCGACCCGCCCTCGGGCACGCTCGCGCCGCGGGAGGTGTTCACCGCCGTCACGCGGCCGGCGGCGTCGAGCACGGCCTCCGCGCCCGTCCCGGCCGGCGGACTGCCCCACTCCGGGGTGAAGCGCACCAGCTCGCTGTCGTCGGTGCACTTCAGGTCGTGCTGCGGCTTCTGCGTCGGCAGGTCGCCGCCGACACCACCGCAGTTCCAGACGTCGCCGGGCATCCGGTTCACCCCGTCGACCTCGACGGTCTCCGTGCCGGCCTTGAGCATCACATGCGCGGTGTACGTGTCCACGGCGAAGGAGCGGCCGCCGTTGGTCACCTTGAGGCCCGACCGGCCCTGGGTCGCGGAGCCGAGCAGCTTGCCGTTCTTCACGTACAGGCCGCCCGGCGCCTCGTTGTAGAACCACTGGCCGTTGATCCCGGCGAGCGCGCCGGTGGAGGCGATGAGGTCGGTCAGCTTCTCCGTGCCGTTGAGCCTGGGGCCGAAGTCCGTGCCCACGCTGCCCTTGAACGTACGGAAGTCCACGCGCAGCATGTGCACCCTCTGCGGCGCCTGCCTGTCGGTGCCGTCCTGCGCGGTGTACCGCGTACCGCCCGCGAATCCGGCGGACTTGATCCGGCTCAGCTGAGCCTTCGCGTCGGCCTCGCTCGCGTGGAGGCCGACGCGGACGGTCCAGCCGAGCGTTCCGGGACGGCGGTCGGCGAACGCCGGGGCCACGACCTCCTCGACGCGGGGCTCGAACCCCTTCTCGCGCAGCGCCGCGGCCACCCGGTCTGCGGTGGCCCGGGGGCCGAGGGCCGTACCCGCGGAGGCGAGCGGACCGTCGGGGGTCACGGGCAGATAGACATGGACGGTCCACCGGTCGTCGGCGTTCTGCTTGCCGTACGTGGTGGTGGTCAGCGTGACGCCGGGCGCCACGGTGGTACGCACCGAAGGAGCGCTCGGGATGAACGGGTGGGCGATGACGGCGACGGCCGATGCTCTGGCGGCCGCGGAGCTCTGCGGCGGGGCCGCCTCCGCGACGGGCACCGCCGAAGCCGTGCCCAGAACCGTCGCAGCCGCCGCCAGGAGGGAGAGGGACTTGCGCTGCATGAGCGTCCTTCCGTCGTAGGAACGTAAGGCAAGGCAAAGCGCAGTCAGTTGCCGGGAGATGACTCGTAGTGCAACAGACGAGGCACCTCGATGGAAGGCTCCGCTCCAGGTGGGCGCGCGACGTTCGACGCCGCGCGTGAGCCCCAGGGCTCACACACCGTCATGACGAGCGCGTCCCCGAAAGGTTTCGGGGACGGGAAGGCGCGGTGCCGGAGACGGGCACCGCCGCGCAGATCGCCGACGGCCCACAGCCGTCGGCGAGTTCGCCACGCGCGGGCGGCCGGCCGTGACCGCAGGATCGCGCGGCGTCCCGCCGGCGAGGACGGAACGCCACGTTTTCATAGGAGACAGGGGGTGACGAGCGCATGCGGGTGGATCGAGGGTCCGGACATATCGAAGCGGGGGGGGGGGCACCAGCGCCACGAGCAGCCCCCCCCCCTCACCCCCGCCCGTCCCGCTCCACCCCTCTCC
>NZ_JBHUYJ010000013.1:66856-123328 GCF_042668715.1 Streptomyces sp. NPDC057271 | reverse complement strand
ACGGGCGCATATGGGTGACTCGAGGGCCCGGACACGTCGAGGCGCGGCGGCCCCCCTTGGGACGGGGGAGCCGCCGCGTCAGATGGAGGTCCGATCAGTCGGGCCCGTTCTCCCCGTCCTTCCCGTGGGCCGCCTCGCTCCGGGCCTGGGCGCGCCGGCCCACGACGGCGGCGGCCGCCAGGGCACTGCCGAGGAACGCGGTGGCGACGACCCAGGGTCGGTCCACGACGTGGCCGGTGGCGTGGTCCAGGGAGTAGCGGCCGGCGCCGGCGACGCCGATGGCGGCCGCCGTGAAGCCGAGGAAGGCCGGGTACTCGAAGCCGCCGCTCTGGGCGAAGAAGCCGGCCGGGGCGTGGACGGAGACCGCCCCCGCCATCGCTCCCGCCGCGGCGGCGCCGGCCGCGGGGGTGGCCAGGCCGAGGGCGAGCAGGACCCCGCCGCCCGTCTCGCCGAGTCCCGCGGCGATCGCGCTCTCGCGCGGCGGGTGGAAGCCCATGGCCTCCATCGCCTTCGTCGTCCCCTCCACTCCGCCTCCCCCGAACCAGCCGAGCAGCTTCTGCGTGCCGTGCGCGACGAGGACGGCGCCGGTGCCGAGCCGGAGGGCGAGGAGCCCGAGGTCACGTCGGTTGAGGGTGGTCATCTGGGTCTCCCTGGGCAGAGCCGAAGCCGTACGACTTCCACTCTCACCTCTGCGGAGGCCGAGGCCGGTGCGTTGTTGCTCCATACAGGGACGGCGGCGAGTGGGCGCCCGGCCGACGGTGACCCACGGCGTATGCGCTACATTTTGCCGGTCCTTGACCGCGATCATTCACGATCCATCCCCTCGGAGCCGGCAACACATGAGCGACATCGTCAACGGCCTCGGCCGGGCCACCGCCTACGGCGCCCTCGGCGTGGTGCTGCTGATCCTCGGCATCGTCCTCGTGGACCTGCTCACGCCGGGGAAGCTCGGCCGGCTGATCTGGGAGGAGCGCAACCGCAACGCCGCGACGCTCCTGAGCTCCGCGCTCCTCGGCATCGGCGGCATCGTCTTCACCTCCATATGGACGACCTACGACGACTTCGGCAAGGGTCTGGCATCGACGGCCGTCTTCGGGCTGCTCGGCCTGGTGATGATGGCCGTGGCGTTCCTGGTCGTGGACCTGGTCACGCCGGGCAAGCTCGGTGCCACCCTCGTGGACCCGCAGCCCCACCCGGCCGTCTGGGTCACGGCCTCGTGCAACATCGCCGTCTCGGCGATCGTCTCCGCCTCCATCGCCTGAACCGAGCCGGGCTGAGCCACCCAGGCCGCCGCCGGAAGCCGTGCCGCCGGGTGCCCCCTTCAGGGCCCCGTCGGCTCGACTTCGAGGAACCTCCTGCGGCGCGGCCCCCGGTAGAGCAGCGCCTCCCAGCCGAGCCGCTCCAGGACGGGTACGCACGCGCCCAGGGCGGACTCCTCCTCCTGGGCCGCTCCTTTACCCGGCGGCCCCACCCAGTGCACGACGGCGGTGCCGGGCCGTTCCCCGGCGGTGACCCGGTAGCCCGTCGCCGTCCGGGCTCCCGAGGCGTCGACCGCCGAAGGTGCGACGCCCGCCGCCTCCAGAGCGAGCGCCACCGCCCTCACCGGCTGTCTGCGCTCCCACTCGGCCGGGTACCGCCGTGGATCGCCGCCTCCTCGGCCGCCGGTCAGCCGCCGTATCTGGAGCAGTCCCTCGACCGCGGCCCGTACCTCACGGGATCTCTGTTCCCTGTCTCCCTCCGGCAGCGGCGGGTCGTCCCCCGTCGCCGCCTCGAAGGTCCCCCGGTTCGTCGTCATGCCCCCCACGCTAGGACCCGCCTCTGACAACCGCGCTCAGCGCTGGCTGCGTCCGCTCGTCACGGCGTAGTACTGCAGGTCCTGCCTGGCGACCGGCCGTCGGACCGGGTAGCGGGTCGTGACCTTCGTCGTGGTCGTCCCGGCCCGTACGACGGTCGCCGCGCTGTGCCCCGTACGGAGCGGGAACAGTCGCGCGTGCACACCGGACGGTGCCCGGTAGCCGCTCTCCGTGTCACCGGTCCTCGCGCGGATGTCCGCGGGGGCCGTGAGGAAGGAGAGGACCTCCACGGTGTCCCGCGGGTCAGCCGTGCCCTCTCGGGGCCGTATCACCTGGGGCTGGCGGGCGGCGGGCGGGAGGTCGTCGGCGAACTGGACGCGTGAGGTCACGTAGAGGGTGTCGCGCAGGATCCTCGGCCAGGCGCCGGTCTTGAACCGCGTCAGGTAGTAGGAGGCGAGGTCCAGATAGGCGTAGCCGTTGTGCAGGGACGGGGCGACGTGGGTGCCTTCGGAGTAGTCGTTCCACGTGGTGAGCTGGACCCAGTCGGCATCGGATTCGATCGCGGCCGCCCAGCTCGCCCGCAGGGTCTCGGTGTTGCCGGCCTCGTCGTAGACGCCCTGGTTGGGACGGGCGTCCTGGACGGAGACCGGCTGCATCCAGATCTTCCCCAGGCGGTGGGCCCGTTCGGCGTCCGCGACCGCCCCCGCCTGGCGGGCGGCGCTGCGCGCGCCCCACTCGGAGAGGCCGTGGCTGATCGACGCGTAGGCCTCCCGCTCCTGTGTGAAGTCGAGGAAGAGCGGGACGAGGGCGGTGCGGATGCCGTGCCGGGTCTCCAGTTCGGCCATCATCCGCCGCCACCAGTCGGGGTCCTTCTCCTCGGCCTTGAACGGGGAGACGACTAGCCGCCCGTCGGGGAGCCGGTGGGCCGAGGGGTTCCGGGCCAGTTGCGCGAGCGAATCGGCGAGGCCGGCGGGGGTGGTCGACGTCAGGGAGCTCATGTCCGGCATGAGCTGGATCCGGAAGCCGGGGTCCTCCTCGTGGGCGGCGCGGAGCAGCAGCTCGGCGCGGTCCCGGTTGCGTCCGGTCTCGGAGAGCAGATCGAGGGTGAAGCCGTCGAGTCCGGCGTCGCGCGCGGTGCGGACCTCCTGGCGCAGATGGGCCAGTTCCCAGTTCCCCGTCTCGGGCGCGGCCGGGAGCGGACGGTCGCGCAGCAGCCCTCCGTACGCCTGGTGTCGGCCCTTCTCGCCGTCGGGGGCGAGGTAGTTGCGCGCGTAGTAGTCGCGGTCGGCGGGCTCGTTGTCCAGGGAGAGCGGGTACGGGGTGAAGTAGTGGGCGAAGACCAGTCTGTCCGAGCGACGCAGTTCGGCGGTGGGGGGCAGGTCGAAGGGGAGGGCGGTGCTGTACGCCTCCGGGGACGCGCCGGCCGCCTCGGCGGGGGTGTTCGCGCGGAGCGAGTTCGCCGCGCCGATGCCGGCGAGGACCCCGGCGAGGAGTACGCCCAGGGCGATGGCCGGGGCGAGACGACGCCGTCCCGGGGCCCGGTGGGTCCGGGCCGAGGACTTGTCCGCCATGGGCGTCCTTAGGGTCGGTCGCGGCTTTCACGGGGCCGCGGGCTGGCTGTAGTACAACCGATGGCGGACGGCGGAGACAACCACCGTCGGGCGTGTGGCGCCGGGGCGGCGCGGGCCCACGGCGTACCGCTTGTGCGACGGCCGGTGCGATGACGTGCGACGTACGCGGCCAGGGTGTCGTTCCGCATCGCCGTCCGTGACGCGTCGGGTCTTCCGCGGTCGAGGAGGACGACGGACCGGCCCTCGACGGTGTCGGTGCGGGCGACGGGCGCGTTCCTGACGAGCTGCCGGGCCCCACCGACCGGTTGTCCCAGCGGGGTTCGCGGAGGTCCCGCGTCGCCGGGCCGGTCGTCGACGCCGACGCTCGCGGTGAGGTGCCGAGCGGTTCGGCGGCCCGGACAGGATGGCTGAGGTTGCGCGTGGCCATCGCCCTGGTTGCGCTGGGCTCACCCGACGCTTTCGGGGCGTGACGGACGGTGTGCTTTTCGCCACAGTGCCGGCTCTCTCCCCCACCGTGGCCGCGCCCGTCCCCGACACGTTCCCGCCCCTTCTCCCCACGGCCCCACGTGCGGCAACTCCCTTTGAACAGACGTATCGTGCGCTCGGCCGTGTCCACACCGGCGCCCACGTCACGAGATGAATACGCCATCGCCTTCTGAGGTCGTTCGCGTGAACTGCAGCGGACGTGCGCCTGTATGTCGTACTGTTCCGGCGTTGCGACGCTTGTTCGCCGATCAGGGGGTCGACGAACAAGGTGGCGAACGTCGACACGTGCCTGGGGGGTACATGTGGCATGCGCGCACATCTGAGACCAACTCCGCCGGAACCGAGACCGGTTCGAGCGTTACGACGACGCGCCCTCGCGCCAAGGCGCGCTGGTATCCCGTCGCCGCGCTGAGCGTCGACGTGCTCGGCGTGGGGCTGCCGGTCGCGCTGATCCTGCACATCGAGCGCCAGCCTCACGCCTATGTCAGCGCCCTCGTGGCCGCCCTCGCGTGGGCGGCCGTGCGGTCGTTGCGCCGACGGTACGCGCGGCGTGAACTCGGCGAGTCACGGGGCAGTCTGCCCGTTCTGCACGACTGGCTGATCCTGCTCGGGGTCCTCGCCGTGCTGCGCGCCGCCGCCGATCTTCACCACCCGGCACTGCTCTGTCTCTTCGCGCTGCTTCCGGCGCCGGTACTCACCCTGGTCTGCTCGAAGTTGACCTGGCATCACCTGGTGGCGGCGCGCCGGGAGGCGCAGGTGGTGACCCGCGTACTGGTACTCGGAGAGCCCACCGCCGCCGGTGATGTCGCCGAGCATCTCGCCGGACGGACCGAGCACCCGTACGTGGTGGTCGGTGTCGTCGCGATCGGCGAGGGCGTCGTGCGTACCGGCGCGCCCGTCGCGGCGCGGCTCGGCGTCCCGATGCCGGAGGCCGCGGACGGTGACACTCGGCAGGTGCTGGCCGCCGCCCGCGAGCTGGAGGCGGACGTCGTCCTGGTCGCGGCGGGCCCCCTGATGGCGGGTGAGCGGCTGCGTCGGCTCTCCTGGGGGCTGCACGATGCCGGGACCGAACTCGCCCTGGCTCCGGGCCTGGTGGAGTGCGCGGTCAAACGCCTTGAGACCACGTCGGCCGCCGGCCTCGCGCTGCTCCGGATCGCTCCACCGCTGCGCAGCGGGGTGCAGCCGCTCCTGAAGTCCGTGATGGACCGGGCCGGCGCGGCGCTCGGCCTGCTCCTGCTGTCGCCGGTGTTCCTGGCGATCGGCGCCGCGGTCCGGCTCGGCTCGGCCGGACCGGTCTTCTACCGGCAGGTGCGGGTGGGCCAGGGCCGGGTGCCGTTCGTGATGTGGAAGTTCCGCACGATGTTCCTGGACGCCGACGCCCGCAAGGCGGAGCTGGAGCGGTCCAACGAGCACGACGGACTGATGTTCAAGATGCGCCGCGATCCGCGCGTGACCCGTGTGGGCCGACTGCTTCGCCGCACCTCGCTCGACGAACTGCCCCAGCTGATCAACGTGTTGCTCGGTTCGATGTCCCTGGTCGGGCCGCGCCCGCCGCTGCCGGAGGAGGTCGCCCGGTACGGGGACGTGGAGCTGCGCCGCCTCGCGGTGCGGCCGGGGATGACGGGGCTGTGGCAGATCAGCGGCCGTTCGGACCTGTCGTGGGACGAGACGGTCGAGCTCGATCTGCACTATGTCGACAACTGGTCGTTCACGAGTGACGTGGATGTCATGGCCCGTACGTTCCGCGCCGTCGTCGACGGTCGCGGAGCGTACTGACGGGCCGGCCGCCGCATGAGATCAGTGCTGGTCACGCCACCAGGCGTAGGTGGCGGCGATCCCGTCCGGCAGGGCGACGGCGGGCTTCCATCCCAGTCCGGTCAGCCGGGACACGTCGAGGAGCTTGCGCGGGGTCCCGTCGGGCCTGCTCGTGTCCCAGGCGATCCGGCCCTGATAACCCGTCACATCGACGATGGTCTCGGCCAGTTCCCGGATCGTGAGGTCCTCGCCGCAGCCGATGTTGACCGGCTCGTCCCCGTCGTAGCCGCGGAGCAGGACGGCGCAGGCGGCGGCGAGGTCGTCGACGTGCAGGAACTCTCGGCGAGGGGTGCCGGAGCCCCAGAGCGTGATCTCCTGCCGCCCCTCCTCGCGCGCCTCGTGGAAGCGGCGGATCAGCGCGGGCAGGACGTGCGAGGTCTCCAGGTCGAAGTTGTCGCCGGGGCCGTAGAGATTGGTCGGCATCGCGGAGACGTACCGCGCTCCGTACTGCTTCCGGTACGCCTGGATCTGCACGATGCCGGCGATCTTGGCCAGCGCGTAGGCCTCGTTGGTGGGCTCGAGCGGGCCGGTCAGGAGCGCGTCCTCGCTGATGGGCTGGGGTGCGAGCCGGGGGTAGATGCAGGACGAGCCGAGGAAGAGCAGGCGCGGGACTCCGGCGGCGTGCGCACCGGCGACGACGGCGAGCTGGATCTGGAGGTTCTCCTCCAGGAACTGCACCGGATAGGTGCTGTTCGCCATGATCCCGCCGACCTTGGCGGCGGCGAGCACCACGGCGTCGGGGCGGGTCTCGGCGAGGAAGGCGGCGGTCCGCGCCGCGTCCCTCAGGTCGAGCTCGGCACGGGTCCGGGTGATCACCTCGTGTCCGTCGGCGACGAGCCGGCGGGTGATCGCGGAGCCGACGAGGCCGCGGTGTCCCGCGACGAATATCCGGGCTCGCTCGGGCAGGTACGACGTCGATGGGCTCGGGGAGACGCTCGTCGGTTCAGTCATGGCCCGGATCATGCCAGGCCGAGCGGGACCGCAGTACACCAGATCCGGATTTTCTGCCTGGATCAGACCATATCCGTAAGATACGGACCGGCTGGGGGCCGGCCCGTCAGGGAGGGGCACGACGCATGAGCAAGACCGCACTGATCAGCGGCGTCACCGGGCAGGACGGCTCGTACCTGGCCGAGCTGCTGCTGTCCAAGGGCTACACCGTGCACGGCCTCGTCCGCCGCTCGTCCAGCTTCAACACCGAGCGGATCGACCACATCTACCAGGATCCGCAGCAGGCGAACCGGTCCTTCGTGCTGCACCACGCGGACCTCTCGGACGGTGTCGCCCTGGTGAACCTGCTGCGCGACATACGCCCCGACGAGGTCTACAATCTCGGCGCCCAGTCCCATGTGCGGGTCTCCTTCGACGCCCCGCTGTACACCGGTGACGTCACCGGTCTCGGCGCCCTGCGGCTCCTGGAGGCGATCCGGGCCAGCGGGGTCGACACCCGGATCTACCAGGCGTCCTCCTCCGAGATGTTCGGCGCCACCCCGCCGCCCCAGAACGAGCAGACCCCGTTCCACCCGCGCAGCCCGTACGGCGCAGCCAAGGTCTTCGCCTACTGGACGACGGTCAACTACCGTGAGGCGTACGACATGTTCGCCGTCAACGGCGTCCTGTTCAACCACGAGTCGCCGCGCCGGGGCGAGACCTTCGTGACCCGCAAGGTGACCCGGGCCGTCGCCCGGATCAAGGCCGGCCTTCAGGACCGGCTCTATCTGGGAAACCTCGACGCCGTACGCGACTGGGGGTACGCCCCCGAGTACGTCGACGCGATGTGGCGGATGCTCCAGCAGGACGAGCCGACCGACTACGTGGTGGCGACCGGAGTCGCCGCGACCGTGAGGCAGTTCGTGGAGACGGCCTTCACCCACGTGGGGCTCGACTGGGCCGAGCACGTCCGCTACGACCCCAAGTACGAGCGCCCCAGCGAGGTGGACGCGCTGATCGGCGACGCGAGCAAGGCCCGGGACCTCCTTGGCTGGAAGCCCTCGGTGCAGGTGGACGAACTGGCGCGGATCATGGTCGACGCCGATGTCCGTCTCGTCGAGGACCAGTTGGCCGGCGTGACGGTGCGCATCGACCGCTGAGCGGCGACTTCCGGCCCGTCCAGGCGCCCCTGGGGGCGGCTGCGCCCCGGGTTTCCACAGGGCCGGAAGCTACGGAATTGGTCAAGTTGGCTTGACCGACTGCCACTTCGTCATACAGTTCGCATTCAACAGATGGCAGTTGCACCACTTCACGCCACATTGACTGGGCTATCACGCCTGGGGGGAACATGCGTAGATCCTGGGGGCTCACCGCTGCCCTCGTCCTGACCGTCGCGGCCGGAGCCGGAGGCTCTCTGGCCCCGACGGCCGCGGCACTGACGCCGCCGGTGGCCTTCACCGCGGACGATCTGCCGACCTGGCAGACCAACGGTGTCGTCTGGGCGCTCGCCGAGGCGAACGACACCGTCTTCGTCGGCGGCACCTTCTCCGAGGTGCGTCCGCCCGACGGCGGAACCGGCACTCCGAGGAGCGCCGTCAACTTCGCGGCGATGGACGCGGCCACGGGCGCGCCCACCAGCTGCGACCTGTCCTTCACCGTCGGCAGCGGCACCGCGACCGTGCGGACCCTGGTGGTCTCGCCGGACAAGAAGACGCTGTACGCGGGCGGGTACTTCGGGGCCGTCAACGGCACCCCCGTCTCCAGCCTCGCCGCGATCGACATCGCCACCTGCACACCGAGGGCGTCCTTCACCCCGAGCTTCCCCGCCACCGTGCGGGCGCTCGCCGTCACCGACACCACCATCTACGCGGCCGGCGACTTCGGCACCGTGGAGGGGCAGACGCGGCAGCGGTTCGCCGCGATCACCACCGCCGGCGCGCTGCTGCCGTTCACGGCGAACGCCGACGAACCGGGCCGTGCCATCGAGGTGACCCCGGACGGACAGAACGTCCTGCTCGGCGGGGACTTCTTCACCGTCAACGGGGCCAACTCGCACGCGCTGGCCGTGGTGAACGCCACGAGCGGCGCCGTGACCAAGGCGTATCCCAACGGCTGGATCCCGCAGAACTCCGTCGTCAAGGACATCGAGACGGACGCCACGGGCTTCTACACCGGCAACGAGGGCACCGGCGGCGGCGTCTTCGACGGCCGGATCGCCCTGAACCTCTCGGACTTCGAGCAGCGCTGGCGTGACACCTGCCTGGGCGCCACCCAGGCCGTCCGCTCCTACGAGGGCGTGCTCTACAGCGCCTCGCACGCCCATGACTGCTCCAGCGTCGGCGAGTTCCCCGACGGGCGCCGCTACCACCTGCTCGCCCAGCCGACCACGTCGACGGGCAAGCTCGGCTGGTTCCCCGACACCAACGACGGCATCGGTGAGGGCATCGGTCCGCGCGCCTTCGCCATCTCGGGCACCGGAACCACCAGGTACCTCTGGGTGGGTGGCGAGTTCACCACCACGAACGGCGCCCCGGCGCAGGGGCTGACCCGCTTCGCCTCCGGCCCCGACACCGGCGCGCCGACCGTCCCGGTCGCCAGCGCCGCCGCCGTCGGACCGAACGCGGTCCAGGTCCGCTGGCGCTCCAGCCTCGACCTGGACGACTCGACGCTGACGTACAAGGTCTACCGCAACGGCTCCGCGACTCCGGTCGCGACCGTCCAGGGAAGCTCGCTGCACTGGTCCCGCCCCCAGGTCTCCTTCAAGGACACCGGCGTGACCCCGGGCCAGACCTACAGCTACCGGGTGACCGCGGGTGACGCGGACGGCAACACCAGCGCCCTCTCCGCCACCTCGACGGTGACCGTGCCGACCTCGCCGGAGCCGTACGCCTCCAAGGTGATCGCCGACGGCGCCGGGCTGTACTGGCGCTTCGACGAGTCGACCACGCCGTACGCGGCCGACTCCTCCGACGGCGGCGACAACAGCGGTCTGTACATCAACGCCCCCGCGCTGCGCCAGACCCCTGGGGCCGTCTCCGGCGCGTCCACGGCCGTCGCGCTGAACGGCACGAACGAGCAGATCCACAGCGACCGGCGGCAGAGCGTCACCGGTGCCTTCACCGTCGAGACGTGGTTCAAGACCACCACGAACCGCGGCGGCAAGCTGATCGGCTTCGGCAACAACACGACGCGGAACAGCGGTAGTTACGACAAGCACCTGTACATGACGAACTTCGGCAACGTGGTGTTCGGCGTGTACACCGGATCCACCCGGACGCTCACCTCCCTCGGCTCGTACAACAACGGCCAGTGGCATCACGCCGTGGGCACCCAGGGCCCCGACGGCATGAGGCTGTACATCGACGGCCAGCTGGTCGGTTCCAACAACGTCACCACCAACCAGCAGTACGCCGGCTACTGGCACGTCGGCGCGGACAACCTCTCCGGCTGGCCGCTGCGGCCGACGAGCAACTTCTTCGCCGGTCAGATCGACGAGGTCGCCGTCTACCCGTCGGCGCTCACCGGGACGCAGGTCTCCCAGCACTACAACCTGGCGTCGGCCCCGGCCGACTCGGTCACCACCGTCACGGCGTCCGAGGACACCTACGCCAACGCGGGCGCACCGAGCACCAACTACGGCGCGTCCAGCTCGCTGGCCGTCCGCGGCACCTCGCCGTACGCGTCCTACCTCCGGTTCGCGCTGCCGGCCGCTCCGGCCGGCACGGTCCTGAAGAGCGCCCGGCTCGCGGTGAAGACCACCACGATGACCGGCGCGGGCTCGGCCGACTCCCAGTCGGTCGTGCCGATCACGGGCTCGTGGGCCGAGGACACGCTCACGTACAACAACCGTCCGACGCTCGACGCGAACCCGATCGGGACGCTGAGCGGCGCGGTGGACGGCTCGGCGGTCTACTCGGCCCCGCTGGACACCACGGCGGTCTCGGCGGCGCTCGGCGGCTCGTACGGCCTGGCGTTGACCAGCACCGGTACGGACGCGCTGTGGCTCTGGTCGTCCGAGGCGGCGGCCGCGGAGGGCACTCCGCAGCTGGTGCTGACCTTCGGCGCTCCGTAACGGGTCGTCACACCTCCATCACGGATGCGGGGCCCGGCACCCGGGCCCCGCATCCGACGTACCACGGGAGTTCCCTCATGCGTCGTTCTCTTCACCGGCGCCCGGCAGCGGCGGCGGCCGTGCTCGCCACCGCGCTGCTCGCCCTGACCGCCTGTTCCTCGCAGGACGAGGGCGGCGACGCGGCGCCGAAGGCCGCGGGGCCCACGCGCTCGGCGGCCGTGCCCGACCGGCAGGCGGAGGCACCGGAGCCGGCCGGCCCCACCGCGTCCGCCACCAAGGGCCCGGTCGTGCCGGACTCCGCGCTCAAGCCGGTGACCGGCTCGTTCACGGAGAAGGAGAAGAAGTACCTGAGCGGGCGGGTGCCGGTGAACACGGACCCGGCCGCCGTCCTCCAGACCGGACAGGAGTCCTGCCAGCGTCTGGAGCGCACCGCCAAGCGGGACAAGGACGCGGCCGTCGGCGCGATCATCGCCGGGGACATCCGGGACGCCGAGGCTGTCGTGGAGCATCTCTGTCCTGCGCAGAAGCCTCTGGTCGCCACCGCGGGGACCGGCTTCCCCGACGGAACCCTCACCAGGCCGAAGGCGGGCACCTACCGCGCCCTGACCACCGACCCCGCCTGCACCTGGCGGGCGGTCGGCGCGGACGGAGAGGTCCTCGCGTCGGGCCCCGCGACCGGCTCCGAGGGGCCCGTTCGCGCGAAGATCCCTGCAGGGACACGGGAGTTCACCTCCAGCGCCTGCTACGCCTGGCTGCCCGCCTAGCCTCAGGAGCGCGTGCAGGAGAGCCCGGTGCGGTCGGCACGACCGCACCGGGCTTCTCCGTGCGTGGACGGGTCACGCCCCGGGAGCCGCCCTCCCGTAGACCCCGAGCAGGGTGTCGAGGACCGCGTCCATCGAGAACGCCTCCGCCGCGAGCTTCCGGGCCGCCGCCGAGGCGGCGTCGTTCGCGCCGGGGTCCAGGAGCGCGCCCACGGCCGGGGCCAGGCCGGCGGCGTCCGCGACCACCCGTCCGGCGCCTGCCTCCTCGATGTCCCGGGCGAGGCCGTTGGAGGTGGTGACGACGGCCGGGGTGCCGACCGACAGCGACTCCAGGACGGACATCGGGAACGGCTCGTCGACCGACGGCAGGACGTACACATGCGCCCGGCGCAGTTCGTCGAGCATCTGCCGCGACGTCAGGGGCCCCGGGCGGCTCACCCGGTCACCGACCCCCAGCTCGGCGACGAGGGCGTCCACAGCGGCCCGCTCGCCCTCGTCCGGTCCGGCGAGGACGAACGTGGCGTCCGGGTGGTGGCGCAGGATCTCCGGTACGGCCGCGACGAAGTCCGTGGGCCGTTTGCGGGACTGCAGCCGGGCCGCGTAGAGGATGCGGGGCGGGCCGGTGGGCGCCGGCCGCGGTTCCTGGGCCGGTACGCCGTTGACGAGGCGTACGGCCCCGGTGAGCGGGCCGTCGACGACCGCGTCCAGGTCCCGGCGCTCGCGGTCCGTCAGGTACAGCACGGCGGAGGCCCGGCGCAGCACACGGCGGACGGCGACGGCGTCGAGGAGCTTGGCCAGCGGCTTGTCGCTGGGGTCGACCATGCCGTGCGTCTGGAGCACCAGCGGGCGGCCGGCCCTCAGCGCGGCCAGCGCCACGGGCAGGGTGACCAGATCACGCGCGAGGTGCACATGGACCACGTCGGCGTCCTTGACGAGCGCGTGGGCCCCGGCGAGCAGCGCGGGCGAGGTGATCCCGCTGAAGCCCAGCGGGAGGATCGAGCGGGCCTGGTAGAGCCGGGCCGGCACACCCTCCATTGCGGTCGGGAGGGAGCCGGGGAAGCCGTCGCCGAGTGCGGTCAGCCGCGCCTGGTGGCCGCGTGCGGCGAGCCCGCGGCAGAGGTTCACGGCGACCCTGACCGGTCCGCCGAAGGCGTGGGTCGGGCTGTGCAGAGTGACCGCGTGGAGGATCCTGAGGCCGCTCACGCGGGCACCGGAACCGGTCGGCGGCCTTCGGCCGTGTGCAGTGTCAGCTCGGGCAGGTCCTTGTGGAGCGTCGTACCGGCGGCGACGACCGCGTGACGGCCCACCGTGACCCCGGCGAGGACGGTGGCGCGGGCCGCGACCCAGGCGCCGTCCTCCACGGCGATCGGGGCGTTGCGGTAGCGGAAGTCCGCGGCGCGGTGGTCGTGACCGCCCGTGCAGAGCAACGCCTCCTGGGAGACGCAGACATGGGCGCCGAGCGTGATGGGCTCCAGGTTGAGCAGCCAGGCGCCCTCGCCGATCCAGGTGTGGTCGCCGACGGTCAGCTTCCACGGCCACAGGATCCGCACCCGGTGCCGTACGAGTACGCCGTCCCCTATGGTCGCGCCGAAGGCCCGCAGCAGCGCGACCCGAAGCCGGGCCGGACAGAACCAGGCCATGAAGACCGTGTTCATCACCGCGAACCAGAGGGCCTGCACGATTCTGCCGCGGCCCTTGTCGTAGCCGGCCAGCGTGAAGGCCGGTAGATTCCGCATGAGTTCACCCCCACGGGTGCCTCCCCAGGCACCCGGCGTTCAGACTAGCGGTTGACGCGAGGTGACAGGGGGGCGTCGGTAGACTGCCGCGAAGTGATGTTCCGGGGTGGGGACTTCGACGCCTGCCAGGCCGTGGCCCCGGGGAGTCCAGGGGGCGCGATGACGACCGAGGTACGCGGTGCGAGAACCCAGGCGCGCCCGGAGCCGGCCGCGCCCCCGCCGCTGCTGCTCGCCCCGGCCGTGTCACCGCGCACGCTGCTCTCCCGGGCCCTTTCGATCCCGCTCGTGCTCGGCTTCGCGGTCTTCCTGCCGCTGCTGGTGGCGATCCAGCCCGGTGCGGGCGTGCACGACGCCCCGTACTACCTCCAGATCGCGCTGACCATGTACGCCGGGGCCCGGCTGTCGGCGATGATCCTCACCAGCCGGCGCAAGCTCCTCCAGGGCTCGTTCTGGCTCTTCGTCTACATGGCGATGGGCGTGGCGCCGCTCGCGCAGGCCGTTCTGGGCCGGGTGCCGACGCCGGTGGTGGGGCCGCGCTCCGACCTGACGACGGCGGTCGCCCTGGTCCTGGTCGGCTGCGCCGCGTTCGACCTGGGGTCGCTGCTGGCCCGGGGGCGACCGGGTGCGTCACGGAAGGCGGAGGGCCGCCCGGCGCTGGTGCACCGGCGACGGCTGTACCTCCTCGTGCTGCTGGCCTTCCTGTGCAGCGGTCTGTTCGTCGTCAAGCTGGGCGGGCCGGCGGTCTTCTTCTCCAGCCGCCAGGAGATCATCGCGGGGATCGAGGAGGCGGGCGTCTCGCAGGCCGACTCGCAGGCCGGCCAGGCGTTCCTGCGCGGCTTCGGCACGGTCCCCGCGCTGTTCGCTCTGCTCGTCTACAGCCGCTGGCTGGTCACCTCGCGGCGGGCCAGACGCCGCCCCATGGTGCTCGCCGTCTTCGCGGGCCTGGTCGTGCTCAACTGCGTGGTGAACAACCCGATCTCGAACCCGCGCTACTGGTTCCTGACGGTGATGTTCTCGATGCTGTTCACCGTCTTCCCGGTGAGCGCCGCGATGTACCGGTCGGCGCTGAGCATGGGCGTCGTCATGGCGCTGATCGTCTTCCCGTTCTCCGACCGCTTCCGGTACGACGAGAAGAACTACCGTCCCGTCGAGACGACATCGGTCCTGGAGCCGCTGGCGCTCAAGGACTACGACCAGGTCGGCATGTTCGCCAACACCATCACGCTCGTGAACTCGGGCAGCCGGCACCGGTACGGACGTCAGCTGGCCGGGTCCGTGCTCTTCGCCGTGCCGCGTTCGGTGTGGCCGGGCAAGTCCCGTGACACGGGGGTGATGGTCGGCCAGTGGATGGGGACGGTGAACACCAATCTCTCCTCCCCCGTCTGGGCCGAGCTGTGGATCGACTTCGGGGCCGTGGGCATGGCCGCCGGAATGACGGGGCTCGGCTACGCGGCCGCCCGGGTCGACGGGCGGTTCGCCCGCCGGGGCACGCGCAGGGCGCCGCCCGGCAGTCTGATCTCCCTGGTGGTGCCACTGGTGGCGGGCTACTCCTTCATCCTGCTGCGGGGCCCGCTGCTCCAGGCCTCGGGGCGGGTGGCGATCGCGCTGATCTGTGTCGCCCTGGTGATGACCTGGCGTCAGGACGAGGGCGCGGCGCTGCGCTGATCCTCCGGACGCGGTGCGGCGGGCCGGGGGCGCGTGCGCGCCACCCGGGTCCACGCGGCGAGCGCCTTCAGGGCGGAGCCGGCAGCGAGGCCCCAGGCCGCGCCCGCGGCGCCGCCGACGCCGTGTCCCGCGAGCATCAGGGCGACGGCGAGCAGCGAGAAGACCACCTGCACCCGGAGCGTGGCGCGCGGGGTGAGGACGCGGAGGGTGACCAGGGCACAGGTGCCCGCCGCCATCACGGCGTACTGGCTGCCGGTCGCGGGCAGCAGGGCGGTGGTGGACTGCCAGGTGTCGCCGAGGAGTCGACGGCCGACGTGGTCGGGCAGCGCGTACAGCACGGCGGCCCAGCCCAGCGCGACGAGTGCGAGGACGGCGGCGAGCCCGGCGGCGGTCCGTACGGTCGCGCGGCGGCCGCCGGCCCTGCCGAGGAGGGGCGGACCGAACGCGTTGACGGAGGTGAACAGCGTGTTGAGCGGCCCGAAGAGGGTGGTCGCGCCGCGCAGCGCGCCGACGACGAGGGGGCTCGCGAGGAGTCCGAGGCCGAGGACGGCGAGTTGGCTGGAGGCGCTGCCGACGGCGAACTCGACGGCGAAGCGCCGGCCGAGGTGGTCCTTGCGCAACTGGCGGCGGAGGGACCAGGGCCGGTCGCGGACGTACGGGTGGAGGAGGGCCAGGCCGAGAAGGGCGGCGGGCAGCGCCGACAGGCCCCAGACGAGGACGAGGCGGGCGGGTGAACTCCCGTGCGGCTGGAGCAGCAGGGCCGGCACGGCACAGGCGAGCCGGAGCAGGTCGGCGGCGAGGGCCCGGTGGGGCTGCCGAAGGGCGGAGAACCCGTAGCGCAGGCCGTCCTGGACGAGCACGACCGGGAGGACCGCGCCGAGGGCGAGGACGGCGAGACCGGTTCCACCGCCGATGACGGCGCCGGTCGCGAGGAGCAGGAGCCCGGCCGCCGTGGAGGCGGCGGCGGTGAAGGTGACGGCTGACCGGACCGCCGCACCGAGCTCGTGCTCCTCGCCCTTCTCCAGGACGACGTTCTGCCCGACGAAGGCGGCCCCCAGGCCGAGGAGCACGGTGAAGACGATGTACACCATGGAGAAGGCGGCGAAGCCGTCGGCGCTGGAGGCGCGCGCCGCGATCACCAGGACGGCGATGTTGGTGAGACTGGCCGCCGCCTGATCGAGGACCGAGGCGGCGACGGCGGCGGCACGTCTCAACGGTCGCCCGCGTGGATGTCGCCGGTCCGCACGTCCTGCGCACGGAGGGCGCGCAGGGCGACGGTGTCGGAGCCGTCGCCCACGAGGATCTGCTCGGGTTCGGCGGCGAACTCATCGGTCCCGTCGGGAGCGGGTGCCGGCGCGGGCCGGCCGCCCCGGCCGCCGCCCGCCCCCCGGCGGGGGGCCTGCTGTTTGGCGGCCCGGCCCCGACGGCGCCCCGGGGTGTACACGACGGCGCCGAGGACCGTACCGCCGGCGCCTCCTATCAGTTCGCGGATGCGCTGGAGGTCCGTACGGTGGACCGCACGCGGGTCGCAGACGATGAGGACACCGTCGACGCGGTCGACGAGCGCGAGCGCGTCCGCGTAGTTGAGGACGGGCGGGGCGAGGACGACGACGGTGGAGTTGGGTGAGTCGGCCTCGGCGATGAGCCGGGAGACCCGGGGCCCGGTCAGGGCGCGCGCCACGTTCCGTACCCGCTCGCCCGGCACCAGACCGAAGGAGCCCGACTCCCCCGCTTCGACGGAGAGTTGGCGGCTGCGGGGCCAGTCGCTCTCCTCGCCCTCCGGCGGGTTGCTCCAGCGCGGCGCGGCTGCCGCGTGGGCGCGCAGCCGCCCGGCGAGGGTGGGGGCGCGCAGGTCGGCCTCGATGAGGAGGACGTCCTTGCCGGTCTCGGCGAAGGAGGCCGCGAGGTGGGAGGCGACGGCGACGGCGGCCTCGTTGGAGCCGCGCGGGGCGACGACGAGCAGGCGTCTCCGGTCGGCGAACCGCTGGTCGTAGGCGAGCCGGAAGGCGACGGAGCGGTACTCCTCGGCGACGCGGGCGTCGGTGTGCTCCTCGGCGAGGAGGACGTCGGTGGCTCCGCGGGGCAGGGTGCCGAGGACGGGGGCGCGTACGGCGCGGGCGACGTCGCCGGGCGAGCGGGGCGCGGGGTCGAAGACGAGGCGGACCCAGGCGGCGAGCAGGCCGAGCGCCACGCCGACGAGGGCGCCGAGGCCGAGGCTCATGGGCAGGCCCGGGCCGTCGGAGTAGCCGGGGGCGGTGGCGACGCGGATGACGGTGCCCGGTGACATGTCGAGCGACTTGAGCTGGGAGATCCGGCCGTCGAGTTCGTTGATGCGGTTGAGCAGGTTGGTCTTGACGCCGTACTCGGCGTCCCGGGCCGCCCCGTCGGGCATCCGGTCGAGTTCCTTGATCTTCTGGTCGTGCTTCTTGGCCACCTCGTCGAGCTGCTTCTGCTGCCCGTCGAGCATGGTGGCCCGCAGGTCGGTCCACTGCTTCTTGCGCAGGTCGAGGTAGGCCTGGGTGACCGCGTTGGCCCGGTCGGCGGCGGCCTGGGGCGTGTCGGCCGTGTAGGTGAACTGGAGCACCTGGCTCTGGGGCGGGTTGGTGACCTGCAGGTCCTTCTGCAGCTTGCCGATGGTGCCGGTCCAGCCGAGCTTCTTCGCGGCCTGACCGGCGACGCTGCTGCTGAGCGCGGTCTGCCGCTCGGACCCCATGTTGAGGGTCTTGTCCTGCGAAATGCTGGGGTTGAAGGGGTCGTTGACGGGGGCGCGGAGCACGACCTGACTGGTGGCCACGTAGGTGTCCGCGTTGGACAGCCCGAACCAGACGCCGCCGAGCAGACCGATCCCGATGCCGGAGGCGATGATCGCGCGGTAGCGCAGGAGCTGGCGGAACTGGTCGCGCAGCAGCTCCGGTTCGTCGTCCTCCACCGCGGTGACGTGCGATTGTGTCACGTGCCCGGACCCCCCAGAGCCTCTTCGATCAGTGCGTCGATCCTGGCGAGCCCGGCCGCCCGCGTCAGATGGGCCTCGACGTGGCGGGGCCCCTGGGCGCCGAGCGCTTCGGCCGCCGCCGGATCGTCGCCGATTCTACGGATCTCGGCGAGCAGCGCGTCGGGATCTTCCGGAGGTACGAGGACACCGGCACCGGAGCGCAGCACCTCCTGGGCGGTGCCGCCCCCGGCTGCCACGGAGGCGACGACGGGGCGCCCCGCCGCGAAGTACGAGGTCAGCTTGGACGGCACGCTCATGTCGAGGACCGAGGCCCGCTGGGTGACGGCGAGGACGTCCGCCGCGGCGAGGGTGTCGGGGAACGCGTCGTCGTCGACGGGCGCCATGAACTCCAGGTTGGGGATTCCGGCGCCCGACTCCTCCAGGCGGGAACGCTGGTTGCCGTCGCCCAGGAGCACGACCCTCACCTTCGGGTCGCGCCGGGCCGCTTCGACGAGCACTTCCAGGCCCTGCTTGAGGCCCATGTTGCCGGAGTGCAGGACGACGGTCTCGCCGTCGCCCCAGCCGAGCCGCTGCCGGGTCTCGGCGCGGGGCGCCGAGGGGCCGGTCACGTGGGACCAGTTGGGGACGAGCCGTATGCGGCCGCGGTCGACACCCATGGCGGCGACCTTGTCGACGAACGTCTCGTGGATGACACCCACGAGGGTGGCGCGGCGCACGGCGTACGCCTCGGCCCGGGCGGCGAGCGCGGCGGCGCGGTCCCCGCCGGCGATGCCGCTCTGCGCGGCCGCGGCCCCCATCAGGTCCTGGACGACCGGAACGTACGGGACGCGCCAACGGGCCGCGAGCCGGGCGCCGATGATGCCGCCGGCGAGGCTGGGCATCTGGGCGAGAACGGCGTGGGGCCGGGGCATCGCGGGCGGCGCGATGAGGCCGTGGACGAGCACACTGGCTTCGAACGCGGCCCTCTTCAGGGCGGTTTGGCGCGGGGGGACGGTGTGGCGTCGGCGGTGGACGACGACTCCGGCCCGCTCCTCCGTACGGCGCCAGGTCCCGGCATAGGCCGGGTCGAGTGACCAGGAGGGGTAGTGCGGCATTCCGGCGAGGACATGGGTCTCGTGGCCGTTCGCCGCCCAGTGCTCGGCGATCTGGGTCGCGTAGGGGCCTATGCCGGCATGCTCGGGTGCGTAGTTGGTGGACACCATCAGCAGACGTCTGCGCCTGTGCGGTGTACCCGGGCCACTGTTCCCCGCCGTCCGATCCCCCACGCGACCGCCCCTCTCCCCCTGACGCGAACCGGTCATCACCCTAGTCGTTCACCCACTCTCAACGGAACGTGCACGCTATCGTCGAAACTCCTTCGCGCTGGGGAGCGCGAACGCACCTGGGGGGTTTGCGTACATGACCGCAGGAAGGCCGTACCGCGTCGGCTATGCACCGGGGGCCTACGACCTCTTTCACATCGGGCACCTCAACATCCTCCGGCACGCGCGCAGTCAGTGCGACTACCTGGTGGCGGGCGTGGTCTCGGACGAGATGGCCGAGCTGGCCAAGGGCCGGCGGCCGGTGATTCCGCTGGTCGAGCGGCTGGAGATCGTGCGCCATGTGAAGTACGTCGACGCGGCCTTCGTGGAGACGGTGCCGGACAAGCTGGAGACCTGGAAGCAGGTCCGGTTCGACGTGCTGTTCAAGGGCGACGACTGGCGCGGTACGCCCAAGGGGGACCGGCTGGAGCGGGACTTCGCGGGGGTGGGGGTGGAGATCGTCTACTTCCCGTACACGATGCACACCTCCAGCACCCAACTCCGGCGCGCGCTCGACCTCCTGACGCAGGAGGCCGAGCCGGGCACCGGTGCGGGCGGGATCGGCGGGGTCAGCGAGGGGCTGCGCTGAGTTCGCGGAACCACTTGGCGAGGAAGGCGAGGAGGAACACCGCGCTCGCGGCGCCGAGCGCGGTGTAGCCCCAGCGGAAGACCGCTCCGCCGCCCAGCAGCAGGAAGACCAGGCAGAAGACGCCGTGGTCGACGGGGAGCAGGGCCACCGCGCGCAGGGTGGAGGGCTGGGGGGCCTGGCTGCCCGGCGCCGGGCGGGGCTTGAGCTTCTCGGTCAGCAGTCCGCCGAAGAAGGTGACCACGGCCGCGAGTTGGAACGCGAGCGGAACGAGGAGCCAGCCGTCGGCTTCCGTGCCGAAGTGCTCGGGACGACGGTAGAAGGCGATCAGGACCGCGGTGTGCAGCGCGGTGATCTTCGCGCAGTCCACGACGTGGTCGAGCCACTCCCCCGCCGGGCTGCCACCCCCGCGCAACCGTGCGAGCTGCCCGTCGGCGGAGTCGAAGGCGAAGCCGACCGCGAGGCCGAGCCAGACCAGCAGGCCGAGCGCCCAGGACGGGCCGCCGACGGCCACTCCGGCGACGGCCGCGAAGCTGAACAGGGCGCTGATCAGCGTGACCTGATTGGGCGTCAGTCCCGCTCGGTACGAACCGGCCGCGAGGAGGCGACCCACCGGGCGGTTGACGAACCGCGAGTAGAGCGAGACCCCCTTCGCCGACTTCTGGGCGGACTTCAGCTCGGCCAGCGCGGTCCCGAACGTTCCCACGAACCCCCCCGGGTCTTTGTGTGATTTTCGTACGTGATGGCGCACATCATCGCATCACCGGGGGGGTCGGGGTGACGAGTCCTGGGTGTTGCGAAAGTCCCGCCCGCCCCGCGAGCAGGGGGACCCCCATGACCCGCGAGGCCCGCCCTTCGGACGGACGGCGCTCCCTTCACGACACCCCTAGGCCTCCACCGCCTCCGCGTGGCGGTTCTCCTTGATCGTGATCCGGCCCTTGCGGATCGTCGCGAGGCGAGGGGCCCGGCGGGCGATGGCACTGTCGTGGGTGACCATCACGAACGTCAGCCCGTGCTCCTTCCAGAGCCCTTCGAGCAGTTCCACGATCTCGTCGCGCATCGACTCGTCGAGGTTGCCGGTCGGCTCGTCGGCGAGGAGCACCTTGGGCCGCTTGACCAGGGCGCGGGCGATCGCGACGCGCTGCTGCTGTCCGCCCGAGAGCTCGGACGGCAGGTGCGCCCGGCGCTCGCCGAGACCGACGGCCTCCAGCGCCTCCGCGGCCATGGTCCGCCGCTCGCCGGTCCTGATGCCCATCGGGACGAGCGCGGTCTCCACGTTCTCCTGGGCGGTGAGCGTGGGGATGAGGTTGAAGGACTGGAAGACGAAGCCGATGTTCTGACTCCGTACGGCCGTCAGCCGGCTCTCCGGAAGTCTGGCCAGATCGACGCCGTCGAGCATGACGCTGCCCGCCGTGGGCCGGTCGAGACCGCCCAGCATCTGCAGCAGCGTGGACTTGCCGCCGCCGGTGGGACCCTGGATGACCAGACGGTCACCCTCCCTGATGGTGAGGTCGATCCCGGCGAGGGCGTCGACTCTCTCCTGGCCCCTGCGGTACTGCTTGGTGACGCCTGTGAGTTCGTACATGGTGCAACTCCTGCGATACGGGAAGGGGTTCGGGGCCTGGGGAGTGTCGTCAAAGGAGCGCCGTCCGCCCGAAGGGCGGGCGCCGGGCAGACGGGATTTCGACGACACGACCCAGCGGCTACTCGACGCGGCGCAGCGCGTCAGCCGGGCGCAGGCGCGAGGCGCGCCAGGCGCCGAAGCCGCCCGCGACCAGACCGCCGCCGAGGGCGAGGAGGACGGCGAGGCCGACGGTGGTGAGGCTCACGGGCGCGGTGAGGGCGATGTCGAGGGTGTTGCCGCCGCCCGCGTCGCGGACCGCGGCCATGCCGGGTCCGCCGAGCATCCGTCCCCCGCCGGGGCCGCCCCCCGTCAGCGCGCCACCGCCGAGCTCGGCGGTGAGCGTGGGGCTGACGGCGGTGACGAGGTACGCGCCGGCGAGGCCCACGGCGATGCCGAGAGCGCCTCCGATGAGGCCGTTGACCAGCGCCTCGCCCATCACCTGCCGCGTGACCCGGCCGCTCTTCCAGCCGAGCGCCTTGAGCGTGCCGAACTCGCGCACCCGGCGGCTGACGGCCGAGGAGGTGAGCAGACCCGCGACGAGAACGGCGGCGACCAGGACGGCGTACGACAGCCACTTGCCCACGTTGGTCGCGAGATCGGCCGCGGTGTCGAGGGAGCCGGAGACCGTCTCGGCGAGATCGGCGGAGGTGGTGACGGTGGTGCCGGTGACGTTCTTCTGGATGGCGGCCTTGACGGCCTCGATCTTCGTCGAGTCGGTCGCCTTCACATAGACGGTGGTGATCTTGTCCTTGGAGTCGGAGAGCGTCTGCGCCTTCGTGAGCGGGAGGTAGACCTGGGCGGCGGCCTGGCCGCTGTCGGCGGTGGCGATGCCGACGACCTCGAACTTCACGCCCCTGACCGTGAGCGTCTCGCCGACGTCGAGGCCCTCCTGCTTGGCATAGGCGCTGTCGATCACGACGACGGCGGCGTCGGTCTCGGTGGCCTTGAACGTACGACCCTTGGTGAGGCTGGAGGTGGTGAGGGGGCCGAGGTCGGGCGCGGTGACGTCGGTGCCGTAGAGGGTGAAGGAGTTGACGTCGAAGGCGGCGCCACCGCCTTCGACGCGGCCTCCGCCCCCGCCGCCGCCGTTGCCGCCGCCCGGGGTGCCGGGCTGGGCGGGCTGGGCCTGCTTGAACTCGCCGCGCCTGAACTCGCCGTCGATCTTGAGGTTGACGAGGCTGAGACCGCCGACGGCCTGGGCGACGCCGGCCTGCTTGGCGACCGTCGCGGAGGTGGAGGCGGGCAGGGTCTGGAACCCCTGGACCATCAGCCGGTCGCTGCTCTGCTCCTCGCCGTCCTCGTTGGCGTCGAACTCGAACCGCGGCCGCTGCGCCTGCCCACCGGCCTGAGGCTCTTCCCAGGCCTTGGTGACGGTCAGATCGGTGCCGAGCCCGTAGAGGGACTCCAGGACCTGAGTCTGGGCCTGCTTCATGCCTGAGGCCACGGAGTTGACGACGATGACCAACGCGATCCCGAGCGCGAGCCCGGAGGCGACGACGAGCGCCGCCTTTCTGCGACGGCGCAGCTCGCGCCGGAGGTAGGTGAAGAACATGGGCGCGAAGCTAGGTGCGCACGGTGATGGCTGAATAAGGCCCACGTGAGAGCGGGATGAGAGTCGCGTGGGGGGCCGCGGAGGCGGGGCGCCACGTGGGAACGGCCCGGCAGGATCGGGGCCAAAGGCGGGGGCCGGGAACGAAGCGGGCCCGCACGCGAGAGCGGGGCCCGGCTCAGGACTGGTACGCGAGGGGGTCCGCCAGGACATGGCGGATGACGAACGCGGCCGCGCCGCGCGACGCGGGGCTGGCGGCGGAGGCCGCGCGCAGGGGGCCCACCGGGCTCGCGGCGGAGGCGGCGCGGAGGCGGCCGGCCTCCGGCGTCCAGAGGCCGGAGACGACACGGCGGGCGAGTTCGGCGTCGACGGCCGGTCCGAGACGGGGCATCAGGCGCGGGTAGATCCCGCCGAGGACCACCGCCTCGGGGTCGAGCAGGTTCACCGCGCCGGAGAGCGCGAGCCCGAGCATCCGCCCCGCCTCCTCGACGGCGGCCACCGCTCGCGTCTCACCCGCGTCGGCGCGGCGCGACAGCTCCTCCATGTCGGCCACGCCCGCCGACCGCAGCAGCGCCGTCTGGCCCGCGTACTGCTCGAGGCAGCCGCGCGAGCCGCAGCGGCACATGCGCCCGTCCGCGTCCACGGGCAGGTGGCCGATCTCGCCCGCGAAGCCGTGTGCGCCGCGCAGCAGTGCGCCGTCCACGACGATCGCCCCGCCCACGCCGATCTCGCCGGTGAGGTACAGGAAGCTCCGTACATCGCCCAGGGCGCCGAACCACAGCTCGGCCAGCGCCGCCGCGTTCGCCTCGTTGTCCGAGGCGACCGGAAGCTCCGGCCGCAAGCGGTGCTGCGCGACCAGTGCGGCCCCGAACAACCGGTCGGCCGCCACGCGGTTCCAGCCGAGGTTGGGTGCCTGGCGGACGGTTCCGGACGAGACCAGGCCCGGCAGGGCGAGCCGTACCCCGGCCGGACGCAGGTCCAGATCCGCCGCGCTCCGCACCGCGCCCGCCGCGATTCCGGCGGCGCGTGCGAGGACTTCGTCCGGCTCGGCGGCGCGGTTGTCGAGGGGCTCGGTGACACGAACCCGATCGGCTCCCGCGAGGTCGACGACGCAGACGGACACGTAGTCGACGTTGATCTCGACCCCGACCCCGGCCGGACCGGTGCCGGCCGCCTTCAGGACCGTCCCCGGCCGCCCGGCCTGTCCGCTGAAGGTCTTGCCCGACTCGACCAGGAAACCCTGCTCCAGGAGCTGTTCGACGAGGGAGGAGACGGCGGCACGGGTGAGTCCCACGCGCGCGGCGACAGCCGCCCGGGTCGTCTCGCCGGCCTCGTGCACGGTCCGCAGGACGAGGCTGAGGTTGTGCCGCCGCACGCTCGCCTTGTCGGCCTTGGGCTCCCGGGGCCGCGCTTCCACCCGCGCCCGCTCCTCTCCCGGCGCACTCCGCGCGGGCATACCGGCCGCCGGCGTGCCCTCGGCCGCGCCGCCCTCGTGGGCGCCGCCCTCGGCCACCGGCTTCCGCCGCTTCGGGCGAGCGTCCCCGGTCCGCGGAGTCTTCGTCATCGTGCGACGAGCCTAATCCCCCTCCTCGCCGTTCCCTCCCCGGCCGTGGCGGTCGGGTCCCTCTCCAGAGACCGTGGGAGTCGAGAAGATCCGGTCCGCCCTGGCCGAGACCGGCATCGACGTCCTGGTCCGGGAGGACGTGACGGCCCGCACAGGGCACAAGCGGGTCTTCATCACCACCTTCCGGCGGCACTCCGTCACCGGACTCCACTCGCGGGCCGGGAGGCGGCGCTAGCGGCCGAGCCATCCGCGGAGGAGTCTGCTCACGGCCGGCATCGCCACGTACGTCATCAGGACGTTGAAGACGGCGGCGACGACCGCGCTGCTGAGCAGGAGGGGCAGGGCGGTCAGGTGGGGCGCGAGGAAGACGCTGCCGAGCAGGGAGATCGGATAGATCGCGAGCGTCGCGCTGATCGCCATCTTCCACCGGGGCGGCGCGGGCCGCGTCGAGCCCGGTTCGGCGAACCAGGTCTCCATGCCGGTCAGTTTCCGCCGGGCGATCTCGGTGTGGTGGTGGCCCTCGCAGTCGGCGAACCAGGCCGCCCGCTCCGGCGACTCCTGCCAGGCCCGGCAGGCCGCCGCGTCCCGGAAGCGATGGACGAGGAACCAGGGGGCGTCGCCGCCGGAGGAGCGGAAGAGTCCGTATCCGAGGTGGCCGGGGAAGGCGGCCGCGCTGTCGAGGATGCCCCTCGCCCAGCGCTCGAAGGCGGCTTCGTAGCCGGGCTCCACCCGGCGGGCTATCAACAGGGTCACCTCGCCGGTGTCGGCGGGGACGGTGGCGTGTTCGAGACTCACCGCGGTCACACGTACTCCTCGTGATCACACCGCGCCCGCCGACACTGTACGCGGCGTCCGGTCGGGGCGCTCCGGGGGCGGGTCCAGGGGCTGACGGGCGCCCCGCGTGCCGTCGGTATGATCACCCCACCCGGATGTAGCGCAGAGGCAGTCGCACCGACTTCTCAGGTCGGGTCACGTCGGTTCGAATCCGACCGTCCGGGCCTTTCCGGTCCTGTAGCGCAGAGGCAGTCGCGCCCTCCTTCCCGGAGGGGACACGCCGGTTCGAATCCGGCCGGGACCACGACGACGGACGACAGCGGGGCGGAACAGGCATGGGGCGGGTCGGCGACGAGATCAGCGACGAGGAGCTCGCCGCCTTCGACCGCACGGTCGCCAAGCTCCGCGCCCTGCCCGTCGACGATCCGGTCCGCCTCCGCGCCGAGCAGGTCGCCGAATCGTTTGCCCGCGACGGCCGCACCCGGCGTCGCAAGGCCCGCAGGGGCGCCCTCGGCGAGGCCGACGCCACGGTGGCGGCCGCCACGGCGACCGGCGCCGTCGCCCGCCGCGAGGACGCCCCGCTGAGCCGCGAACACGCGGGCGAGGGCGGGGTCTTCCACCGGCCACGGCGCTGCTACGTCTGCAAGGCGCACTACCGGCGGGTCGACGCGTTCTACCACGCGCTCTGTCCCGGGTGCGCCGCGGACAACACCGCCCGGCGCGCCCTGTCGACCGATCTCACCGGGCGCCGCGCCCTGCTCACCGGCGGCCGGGTCAAGATCGGCTTCCAGCTGGCGCTGATGATGCTTCGGGACGGCGCCGAACTCCTCGTGACCTCGCGCTTCCCGCACGACACGCTCCGCCGTTTCCAGGCCGCGCCGGGCAGCGCGGCGTGGCTCGACCGGCTGACGGTCGTCGCCGTCGACCTGCGCGACCCGCGCCAGGTCCTCGGGCTCTGCGCACGGCTCCGCGCGGACGGCGAACCGCTCGACATCCTGGTCAACAACGCCGCACAGACGGTCCGTCGCCCGCCCGAGTCGTACGCGCTGCTCGCCGCGGGCGAGACGGCGGCGCTCCCCCGTGCCGCCTGGGCCGCCCCCGGCTACGCCCCGCTGCGGGCCCTGGAGGCGCCTTCCGCCGGGGGAGCGCTGGCGCTGGTACTCGCCGAGGCGGACGAGGCGGGACTGCTGCCCGATCATGCCCCGGTGAACTCCTGGTCGGCGCGGATCGGTGCACTGGACCCGGCGGAGCTCCTGGAGACCCAGCTTGTCAACGCGCTCGCGCCCGCGCTGCTCGTGGACCGGCTGCTGCCGCTTCTGCTCGCCTCGCCCCGGCCGAACCGGTACGTGGTCAACGTGACCGCCGTGGAGGGCCGTTTCGCCGCGCGACGCAAGACCGCCGGGCACCCCCACACCAACATGGCGAAGGCCGCGCTCAACATGCTCACGCGCACGAGCGGACCCGAACTCGCGGCCCAGGGTGTCCACATGTGCAGCGTCGACACCGGCTGGATCACCGACGAGAACCCCCTGCCGAAGAAGAACCGCCTCGCCGCCGAGGGGTTCCGTACGCCGCTGGACATCGTGGACGGGGCGGCGCGGGTGTACGACCCGATCGTGCGCGGAGAGGCCGGCGCGCCGGTGTCCGGCGTCTTCCTCAAGGACTACCGGGAGGCGGAGTGGTGAGCGGTCAGGAGAACGCGGCAGGAGACGCCCCGGGCGCCGGGGGCACCTCCTCCTTCGCCGGCGTGCCGCACGTCCTGCCCCGATCGATCGCCGATCTCGGCCCGCTGATCGCCTGGCTGCGCGACGGCGGGGCGGCCGAACGGCGGCTCGACTTCCCGGCGGGCACGGCGATGCCCGACGGACGGCTCGACCTGTGCAAGCAGGCCCTCGGCCCCGAAGGTGCCGCGCTGATCGCCGAGGCCCTCGGCGCCACGGCCGGCCCGTCGCAGGTCCGCCATCTGCTCCTCGGCACGGACGGGCTCGGTGACGAGGGCGCGGCCGATGTCGCGGAGAAGACCGTGGGCGCGGGCGTCGAGACCCTCTACCTGGGCTGCAACGGCATCACCGCGGGCGGTGCCTGCCGGATCGCAGACAGTCTGCGGGCCTCCGAGCACGTCGTCAGCGGGGTGTGGCTCAAGCGCAACCCGCTGGGTACGGAGGGCGGCAGGGCGGCGGCCGATCTGGTGGCCGCCGCGTCCGGTCTGCGCACCCTCGACCTCGTGCAGACCGGTCTCGACCCCGCCGGCCTCGCCGTTCTCGCCGAGGCGCTGCTCGCGGCGGCCGTCTCCGGCCGCCGGATCGAACGGCTCCTCGTCGGCGGCAATCCGCTGGGCCGCGCCGGGGCCGTACCGCTCGCCGCGCTGCTGTCCGCCGGGGCGGTCGGCGAGCTGTACGCCTCGGCCGCCGGGCTGGGCGACGACGGGGCGCTGCTCCTCGCGGACGCCATGGAGCGCGCGCCGTACGGCCGTACGGTCCGGCTCTCCGTCGCCAGCAACGGCGTCGGGCCCGGGGCCGCCGCCCGGCTCGTCGCCGCGGCGGCGGGCGCGGGCGTCGAACTGCTCGACCTCGGCCGGGTCCGGGCCGCCGGCACGCTCGGCGCGGCGGACAACCACGTCGACCTGGCCGCCGCGACCGCGATCGGTGAGGCGCTGGCGGCGCGCGAGCACCGTCTGACCCATCTCGTCCTCGCCCACACCGGTCTGCGCAGCCGCGAGGCGCACCGGCTCCTCGACGCCGCGCCGCGGGCGGTCACCGCGACGCGCTTCGTACTCGGCAAGGGCATCGCCACCAGCGTCCGCCGTCGGCTCGACGCGTTCAGCGCGCACCTGCCGAGGCCGGCGGTCTCCGCAGACGTCGACGCCGTCCGCAGCGTCCACCGCACGGCCCCACCGGCCCCGACGGATGCGGCGGACATTCCGGGCCCGGCGGACCCGGCCGACCCGGCGGACGTGGTTGGCGAGAACTGACGTCCCGCGCGCGAGGACTGACGTCCCCGGGGTGGGCGGACGACGGGGCGCGGGTCGGTCACGGGCCGGTTCCCTGTGTGTCCCGAGCTGCGCGGGCCAGGAGCCCCGAGAGTTCGACACGGGAGCGGACGCCGAGCCGGGCGAACACGTTCCGCAGATGGTGGTCGATCGTGCGGGGGCTCAGCGACAGCCGGTCGGCGATCTCGCGGTTCGTCGCCCCCGCCGCCACCAGGCAGGCGATGCGCTGCTGCTGAGGGGTGAGCCCGCCGACGGCGTCCGGCGGCGCGGTGGCCGTCCCGCCCACGGCGCCGCCGGTCGCTCGCAGTTCCGCCCTCGCCTGGTCGGCCCAGACACCGGCCGCCGCCCGTTCGAAGGTGACGAGCGCGTCACTGAGGGGCCCCCTGGCCTCGACCGGACGCCTGCGCCTGCGCAGCCACTTGCCGTAGGCCAGCAGGGTCCGCGCCCGCTCGAAGTCGTTGCCCGTCTCCTCGTGGTGCCGTACCGCCTCCCCGTACCAGTGCGCGGACTCGTCCGCACCGGCCAGCAGAGCACGGCAGCGGGCCAGTTGCGCGGGCGCCTGGGGGTCGACCCCCAGGCCGGACCAGACGGCGAACTCCTCGGCCGCACCCTGGGCGTCCGCCGCCCGGCCCGCCACGCAGGCCGCCTCGACGAAGCAGGGAACGACGAGCATCCGGAGGGCGAAGTGGCCGCTGCGGGGGCCCTGGCCGACGAGAGGGGCGAGGCGCGCCGCGGCCTGGGCGGCGAGTCCGTCGGCCAGTTCGGCCCGGGCCAGCGACCACTCTGCGAGGGTGATCGCCTGGACGAGTCCGTGCGGCCGTGCGGTCCGGAGCGCCCGTCCGGCGTGTTCCGTCACGGCGCTCCTGTCGCCCGAGACCGAGGCCGCCAGGGCGAGTACGGCGTGCTGGTGGGCCGCCGCGTTGCGCTGGCCCGTGCGTTCGGCTGTGTGCAGTCCCTCCCGGGCATGGGCGGCGGCGCGTTCGTGACGACCGGCCCTCAGTTCGGCGTACGCCAGGTGTTCGAGGACCCGCGGAAGCAGCGCGGTGAGCCCCTCGGCCCGTACCTTGGCCAGCAGGCGGGCGTGGACGCGTACGGCGGTGGTCATGTCCCCGAGCACCAGGGCGGCGGCCCCGGCCCTCAGCAGGGGGCGCGGTTCGTCGGCCGCTCCGTCGCGGGCCACGACGCGGGCCAGTGGCGCGCGTGCCTCGTGCAGCCGGACGGCCAGCGCGGCGCACATCCCGTCGCGGAAGTCCCGTTCTGCCGCGTCGGCACACCCGTCCGTTCCGGGGGTACGGACGCCGTCGCCGCCGCCGAGCGCGGTCGCGCACGCTTCCGGGTCCCCGGCGGCCCAGGCCGCCTCCATGGCGAGGAACCGCGCGTCGGCCGCCTCCTGCGGCGCACCCTCGCGCAGCAGCGAGGCGGCGAGAAGCAGCATTTGGTGGGCGTCGCCGGCCGGACCGTCGGCGAGCGCGGCCAGGCCGCGCATCAGCTCGGCCCGCCCCCGCACCACACCGGCGGGCGCGCGACCGGACGACACCTCGCCTCCCGCCGGGGCCGATGGAGCCGGCGGGGGTGGTGGAGCCGCCGGGGCCGATGGAGCCGGCGGGGGTGATGGAGCCGGCGGGGGTGGTGGAGCCGGTGGGGGTGATGGGATCAGTGAGACCGGTGGAGCCGGTGGGGTCAGGAGGGTGCGCAGGTCCCGGCGCCGCGACGGCGGTACGGTGCCCAGGACGGCGCGCCGCAGAAGGGGCTCCTCGAACCGGAGCGCCTCGCGGGGCCCCCCGATCAGCCCGTACGCGACCAGCCGGTCGAGCGCTTCGGGCGAGGCACGCACGGCGCGGGTCACCGCCAGGACGGCGTCGGCGCCGACCGGGCGTACGGCGCCGGGCCCGGCCGCGACCCCGTCCGGCTCGCCCGCGACCGCCACCAGTGTCAACACCCGGACACATTCGGCGGGCAGGGACTCCAGCAGCCCTCGGTACACCTCGGACAGCACGGCGTCATCCGTCACGGAACCCGGGCGGCCGCCTCCCACAGCATCCGACGACGCGGCGGAGAAACCCGTGGCGGAGAGGCGTGCGGCCATCGCCGTCAGGACGCCCGGATGCCCGGCGGCCTCGTCGAGCAGCCGGGCGCGTGCGGAGGCGGGGAGCGGCGACCGGCACACATCGTCGAGCAGGGCATGGGCACCCTGTCTGCCCAGCCGCCCCAGACGCAGCAGTCGGGAACCGGGCACCCCGGGCGGCCGGTGGTGCTCCGCGAACGAGACGACCCACGCCCAGGGGACCGGCCCCGCACGCCACACCGCGTCGAGCGCGGTGCGCGAGTGCGCGTCCCAGAGGTGGTGGTCGTCCACGCACAGCAGCAGGGGTTCGCCGGGGCGCAGGAGGGCCAGTGCCCCGGCCACGCCCTCAGGCCCGCGGGCCGCCCGTACGGCGCGGCGCGCGGCCGAGGGCGTCGGGGCGAGAGCGGACACCAGGGCCCGAACTCCGCTCCAGGGCACCCGGTTGCCGTTCGGCGCGCCCACCCGGTGCGCGCGGATCGCACAGTCCAGGACCGCTCGGTCGAGCAGCGCGGTACGGCCCATCCCCGGGCCTGCCGTGACCAGCAGAACACCGCCGGAACCGTCGGCGGCGCGCGCCGACAACGCCGCCACGGCGGCGAGTTCGGACGTACGGTCGTACAGCCGCGGAGCAGCGGCGGCTCTCGTCGCTCCACTCACGCCGTAACGGTACTGGCGGGTAAGGGCCGAGGAAAGAGTTGGGTGTTGGGCCAGGGCCCACACCTGCGGGAGGCCCGCTGTGCTCAGGGACAAGCATCGCCGCCGCCCGGCACCCCCTCGCCCTCCTCCCCTCGCCCCCGCCCAGCCGCCGCCCCCGCCCCGCGTTCGGGCGCGCTGCGGGGGCGGCGGCCGCCGTCAGGAGCCCAGCGGGCAGGTGCCCCGGTACTCCTCGATCGTCAGGCTCGGCCGTGGCAACGGACAGAGGAACTGGTCGTAGCGGGTGTCGTCGTCGATGAACCGCTTGAGCCAGGAGATGCTGTACTTCGCGATCGTCGTGTCCGAGGTGTTCGGCGTGAAGTGGGTCGCGCCGTTGAGTTCCAGATACGCCTTGTCCAGGGACGTCGGCAGGCTCTCGTAGAACGGCTCCGAGTGGGTGGCGACCGGGGCGATGGTGTCGCCGTCGGCGCCCACGACCAGGGTCGGCGTACTGATCTCGGGCCAGGTCTTGTCCGTGTTCCAGCCGGTGAGCGGGATGGCGGCCTTCAGGGAGGGCCGGCTCTTGGCCGCCTCCAGGGTGCCGCCGCCGCCCATCGAATGCCCCATCACGCCCAGGCGCGAGGCGTCGACCCGGCCACGGACGGAGCTGCGCTGGGTCAGGTAGTCGAGGGCCGCGAGCAGTTGGCGGCCCCGGCTGTCCGGCTGGTCGAGCGTGGTGAGGGTGTCGATGGTGAAGACGACGAAGCCCTGCGAGGCCAGCCGCGGTCCCAGCCAGGCGATCGACGACTCGTACGCGGTGAAGCCGGGGGAGATCACGACAGCGCCGAACGTGCCGTCGCTCGTCGTCGTCGGGTAGTAGATGGTGCCGCCGCCGAATCCGGTGACGAAGAGGGAGGAGACGCTGGTCCGGGAGACGGCGTAGGAGCCGCGCGCCGCCTCGATGGAGGCCACGGTCGGCGCGGGTCCGCGCTGGTAGGGGTTGTCCGCGGCGCCGGCGGCGGGGGCGGCCAGGAAGACCAGGGATGACAGGGCTGCGGCGGCGGCGAGGTGTCGTTTCACGACGGAGTCGTCCTCTCGTGTCGTGTTGCGTCATGTCGTGGGGCGTTCGGCGTCGGCCCGGGGATCGGCCGGCGCACCGGTATCGACCGGCTCGGCCACTGTCGGGGCAGCGACGGAGGAAGGCATCGGCGAAATGACCGGTCACCCGGGGGCCGCCCCTACCGGGTCGGACATGACACGGCAGAACGCCTCGTCACGGCAGAACGCCGCGTCACCGCCGCGCACGGCGACGGCGACACGGTGTCGAGACGGCCACGGGACCCGGCGCTCGCCGCTCCCGCCGTCCTCAGCCGAGGGGTGTCACCGCGGCATCGCGGCGAACACCTCGATCCAGAACCGCTGATGCTCCTCCGAGGCTCCGACCAGGTAGGTCGACCGCAGCTTCGGAGGCAGCAGGGCGACCAGCCGGGTCACGGCCTTGCGGTGCTTCTTCAGCTGCGACAGCTCGGCGTTGGCGATGACCTGGTGCACCACATCGCTGTCGTCGCCGCCCTCGGAGGACTCGTCCGCCGCACGCCGCAGCCGCGTCTCCCACGCCTCCAACTGGCGGGCCATCTCCCGCAGCCCCGTCACCGGCCGGTTGTTCAGACGCTCGACGAGGCCGCTCATCGACACCGGGGCGTACTCGCCGTCCCCGAGGTAGACGGTTCCCATCTCCAGGGGCAGCCCCCGCTGATGGAGCTTGATCAGCCGCTCGATGGTCCGCTTCGTGATCCAGGCACGGCCGTCGTCGTCGATGTCGTGCTTCCACCACTCGAGCACCGTCTCGGCGACCGGACCGTACGTGTCGATCAGCCACTCGTTGGCCGGGATGTCTCCGGGCTGCACGATCAGCGAGGCCGTGAACCGCGTCGCCTGGGCGATGTTGTTCCGCGCCACGAGGAGCTTGCGGCCCAGGTGGTACGGCGGGTTCTGCACCGCGACCTGCGCCCGCAGCCCCTCGATCGGTCGGCCGGCCAGGGACCACTCCTGCGTGATCTCCATCAGCTTGGCGAAGGCGGCCTTGTCCTTGGGCCGGTTGTACTCGTCCCAGACGATCGCCTTCGGCTCGGTGCCGGTGAACGCGGCGGCCAGCAGGTTGTCCAGCGAGCCGTCGGAGGTCGGGATCGGTGCGCAGAGGTCTTCGACGTTCGTGACGGGCAGCGAGAAGTACAGCGGCTCCCGCCCGCCCAGGCCCTCGCGGACCGTCTGCCGTACGAGTTCGGTCTTGCCGCATCCGGGCGGGCCCTGGAGCAGGACGGTCCACCGGTTGCGCAGGGCCGCCCGCACGACGCTGCGTACGGGGTCGGCGATCCGCGCCGGGTTCGGCACGCCGAGCGCCTGCGCGATCCGGTCGAGGATCTCCTGGGTCCGGTTGGGTCCCGGGCTGCCGTCGGGGCGCGGCTCGGCGAGCCTCAGCCGCTCCCCGTTGACGAGGGGCAGCCCCCAGTTCAGCGGGAAACCCTCCTGGGCGTTGGCGAGAATGTGGTCCACGGTGCGCGGCGAGAGGAGTTCGCGCAGTGCGGGGCTCAGCGACGCCCACACGTGGAACACTCCGCCAAGGTCCCGACCGCGGTACTTCGCCGCCAGCTTGAGCCGCCAGGCCGTGTCGTTGGCGGTGATCCGGATGGTGACCATCCGGTCCAGGATGGCCAGGTCGCTGCGGCGGGCGGCGGTCTCGGCGAGCGACTCGTTGTCGGTGAGGAAGACGCCGATGCAGCCGAGGGCCCGGAGGTCGTAGCCGCCGAGTGTCCAGTTGCAGGCGATCTGCATGAGCTGCGACTGGATCGACTCCCCCGCCTGCAGCGAGTCGTCGATGAGCAGGACGAACGGCTTCCCCGGCTTCAACTGGCTCATCACCAGCTGCCTCAGCACGAGCCGCCCGGTCTCCTCGTCCCGTACGGGAGCGTTGGCGAGCAGGTCGTCGGGGGTGAGGTTGGCGGCCGGGACGAAGACCAGCTCGGCGTCCGGGTAGGCCGCGGCGACGTGGGAGAAGAAGGTCGCCGTCTTGCCGATGCCGTGCTCGCCGAAGACCTGGCCGGTCTGGCCCATGTCGATCATCGCGTCGATGAAGGCCTCGAGGCGCGACACGCCCGTCCAGCCCTCGGGCGGCTGTGGGTAGGTGGCGTTGGGCCGCCACGGGACGGTACGGAGCGCGGTCATGTCGATCCTGTCGTGACGCGATGGCAGGCCATCGCGGGTGTGTGGGAGTCGGGCCAGTCGTCGCCGCCCTCGGTGATGAGCCAGATCCACTTGTCGGGCTCGGCCGGGGTGATCGGGGGCGCGTATCCGTCGGTGAGCATCACCACGGCGTCCGGGGTCTCCTCGAAGGGCCGGCCGTCGACGGGCGTGCGCCCCTCCACGTAGTCGGCGACGACCTGGAAGCTCGTGCCTCCGCCCCCGTACACCCTCTCGCCGGGGCGGAACGGCATCACCACGGCGTCGAAGGAGAGCCAGTGCGCCTCCACCCCGTCGATCCCGCCGACCAGTTCGGTCAGCCAGCCGACGACGTGGTCCGGCATGGAACCCGAGGTGTCGTACGCGATGACGAGGACCTTGTCCCGCACCGGCCCGCGCCGCGACAGCATGGGGTCGAGGCCGAGCGCGGCAAGCAGCGCACCGCGCTTCTTCGGGTACACCAGCCGCTCGCCGTCGCGCAGCTTCGACGCGACGACGTCCACCAGCCAGCGCTGCCACCAGTCCACCCGCGCCGTGCGGGGTGTCTGCCCGCGCAACAGCCCCACGCCGAGCCGTCCCCACATCCGGGTCACCCGGTCCGAGGCCCCGTCCGTACGGTCCATCAGCTCGCCGATCTCCGCCTCGGCCACCGTGTGTCCCCGGCGTGCCGCGAGCAGGGAGTTGAGCAGCACGGAGGAGGCGAGGGTGTCCACGGTCTCCTGGTCGGTGGGTATCCCGTCGTGGGAGAGCCGGGGGCAGAGCGCCGGGGCCGGTACGGGCGGGTGCGCCATCCGTTTCAGCTCGCCGTACACCGACATGTCCGTGGCGATGAACTCCCGGTAATCCACGGGCTCCAGGCCGTGGGCGCGGAGGTCCTCGCGGTAGGCGGTGTGGATCTCGCGCGGGTTCACGCCCACCGGTGTGCCGTCACGTGACGGCAGTTCGCGCACGCCGAGACGCACCATCGCCACATGGTTGATGGAGACCTCGGCGGCCAGGGTGAAGACCGGATCGCTCCGCAGCTCCGGCTCGACGAACAGATGGCGGTGGATCAGGTGTCGCGCCTCGTGGAAGAGGACGAACCTCACCCCTTCGAGCCCGAGGGAGACGAAGAACTCCGGGTTGTAGACGAGCAGGCAGGTGCCGTCACCGCTCGCCACCACCGCGGCCGTGTCCACCGCCGTGGTCGGTATCTGGTGGCGGCACTTGGCGTACAGCCACGAGGCCACCGCCGATCCGGAGAGCCCGAAGTCCAGCAGCGCGGCCTCCTTCAGCCGCCGGGCCTCCGCGATCACCGTCTCGTCGGCGGGCCGCCACCGCTCCAGCGCACGCCGGTCCGCCAGATCGACCACACGGCGCGGCCGTCCTCCGCGCTCCCCGTACGCCATGTCTCCCCCGTCACTCCCCTGGTGCTCACCCATTGCTATCAGGTGGCACCGACAACGGGCGAAGGCGTTTCGGCTCTGCCGGTTGGTCTAGGATCGGCCGCAAGGCGGGGCCGTAGCGCAGAGGCAGACGCACCGGTCTCCAGAACCGGGACACGCTGGTTCGACTCCAGCCGCCCCGCCCCCTTCCACGGCGCCTCCCTGGCGGCGCCTCAGGCGATCGCGCCCGCCGTCACGATCAGCTCCGGAACGGTCCCGGTGAAGGTGGGCAGCAGGTGCGCCAGTACGGCCCAGGCCTCGACGTTCGCCCCCAACGAGCCGTGCACCAGCGGCCGCAGCACGTCCTCGGCCTCCCGCACCCGGGTGGGGAAGGCCCATCGGCCGGTGTCCAGAGTGGCAAGGACCGTGCGGGCGGGGCGCCACTCCCTGACGTAGACGGCCGGGCTCTCGACGATGCCGGCCGTCCGCATCCGGTGGGCGTAGCTCGGGTGGTCGGAGAACCGCTTCCGCAGGGCCACGGGGCAGTCGGGCCGCAGCGCGAGCGCCCACCGCGCGTACCCGGGCAACGGGTTCTCGGTGTCCGCCTCGACGACCCGCGGCCAGTCCCCGCGGGCCACGGACTTCGCAGCCCGTCGGCCCTGGCGCATGGTGGTCACCGCACGGAGGGCGGGGACCAGTTCGTCGAGGGGAAGCCGCTTCACCGCCTCCGGTCGAGGCCGGCCGGCCAGCGCTGCCGTCACGGGTACCCGGCGGTGCTCGTCGGGTCCGAAGGGCTCGCCGCCCAGGACCGCCAGCTCCAGTGCGCCGTTCAGGCCGCCGTCGAGAAGGACCACGATCTCGTTGGTCTCGGGGTCGTCCTCCTCCAGCATCCACAGCCAGGTGGAAGCGCGTGGCTCGGTGGAGGCGATCTGCCTCGTGGTGAGCCCGCGTTGCCTGTCCCGCCCGCTCGGCCGCTCCGCCATCCCGATCCGCTCCCGTATCCGCCCCGCGTCGTCCGGGTCTGCCAGGGAGACGAGCACGTCCAGCGCGCCGTCCGTGTCTCGGTCATGATGCATGGCCCCCGCCCCTTTCCTGTTGCTCGGGCCGCGTCCGTCCCGATCTTGCCGAGGTCGGCAAAGAGTACGGGAATCACGGGCGCGGCCCGGTCGCGGTGCGACGGTGTCAGCGCAGGTCGGCCTGGGCGGGGGTGTCGTCGAGGAAGCCACCCGACTGGTGCTGCCAGAGTTTCGCGTAGGCCCCGCCGAACGTGAGCAGCTCCTGGTGCGTGCCCTGTTCGACGATCCGGCCGCGGTCGAGGACGACGAGCCTGTCCATGCCGGCGACCGTGCTGAGCCGGTGCGCCACCACGAGCGCCGTGCGTCCCGCCATGAGCTTCCACAGCGCGTCCTGGACCAGGATCTCGCTCTCGGAGTCCAGGGCGCTGGTGGCCTCGTCGAGCAGCAGGATCGGCGCGTCACGCAGGATCGCCCGGGCGAGAGCGACCCGCTGGCGCTGCCCGCCCGACAGCTTCACCCCGCGCTCGCCCACCATGGTGTCGAAGCCGTCGGGGAGCGCGTCGGCGAACTCCGTGACGTGCGCCGCCTCAGCGGCGCGGCGGATCTCGGCCTCAGTGGCGCCCGGCCGGGCGAACGCGATGTTCTCCCGCAGGGTGCGGTGGAACATGGCCGGGTCCTGCGGTACGTACGCGATCTGGCTGCGCAGCTCGGCCTGGCGCAGCCGGCTGATGTCCTGTCCTCCGATCGTGATCCGGCCGCCGTCGATGTCCGACATCCGCAGCAACAGCCGGGTGAGCGTGGTCTTGCCCCCGCCGGACCGCCCGACGAAGCCGATCTTCGCCCCGCCGGGCACGGCCAGGTCGAGACCCTCGAAGAGCGGCTCGGCCCCCGCGTGGGCGAAGGTCACCTTCTCGAAGCACACGTCGGCGCCCCGCGGCGTGAGCCGTTCCGGGGACGCGGGGTCGCGCACGGTCGGCGCCTGGAGGAGGAGTTCGGTGAACTGCGCGGCCTCCGTCATGGAGCTCTCCAGCCGACGGTAGATCTGGTTGAACTCGAACATGATCCGCGTCGCGTTGGCGTAGTACGTGAAGGCGACGATGACGGCCTCCACGCCGTGCTGTCCCGCGCCGAGCCCGAGTGCGAGCAGCAGCCCCAGCACGTTGGTCAGCACGGACATCGGCGCGACGAGAGTGTCGATGCGCAGGTTGCCGTAGTCCCAGGAGCGCAGCGTGAGTCGTCGCGACTCGGCGACGCGGGACCGGTGCTCGGCCGCCTCGCGTTCCTCGGCGGCGAAGGACCGGACCGTGTCCATGTTCATCAGGCTGTCCGCGACATGACCGGAGACGCGGGCGATCGCCTGCTCGCGCCGGGCGACCAGCGCCTGGCGGCGACGGATGAGCGGGGTCACGCACACCGCCGTGACCGTGATCAGCGTGAGAAGGCCGACCACGAGCAGCGGGTCGTACTGCCAGAGCACCACCGAAGCGAACACCAGCGGTACGAAGCTGCCCATGACGGAGAACGTGAGGGTGTCGACGAACTCCTCGAAGCGGGAAGCGAAGCTGAGGACCCGCTTGGTCAGCGATCCGGCGAAGTTGTCGTGGAAGAACGCGGCGTCCTTGGCGTACAGCTCGTCCATGCCGATCACGTACAGGTTCTCGATGCCGCGGGCGTCGAGGCGGTTCAGACAGTGCAGGCCGATGCGCCACAGGGCCTCGGCGAGCAGCAGGACGCCGGCGAAGCCGAGGACGTACGGCAGCATCGGGCCGATTCCGGTGGCTGCGTCGCCGTCGCCGGCGATCCGGCCGACGAGTTTGGCGACGACCAGCGGCGCGATGTAGAAGATGCCGATGTTGCCGAGCGCCGGCAGGAGCAAGGCAGGCACGGTCATCCGACGGAGCCGGGCCAGTTCCCTTCCGTAGTAGCGGAGCGCGAGGAGCACCGAGCCCTTGCTCGGTAAACCTTCGGATGATTCAGGTGATCCCATCTCGAACCCTGTGTTCTCGGACCGACAGGTGACAAAACGTCAGTCTTGCGTGTCGGCACGTGCCCGGTCCACGTGTTTTCTCCGCGCGGGCGGGAGCCGGAGACGGATGAGGCTCGCGGCCCCTCGGTCCCGCACCCGACCTGCCGGGCTCAAGCCTGGGCAGCCCGGTACCGTATGCCCGCCGTATGCACGTTCGGTTAGGCTGACCTTGCCTTGCGCGCGGACGTGCAGTCCCCGGTGCCGCGGGCGGGAACCCACAGGACGGACCGGGCAGAGGGGGGCGCAGGTGAGAGACAGTGACCGGGCTTGGGCCCGTCGTGTGCCCGCCGACGCGGTTTCCGGCCCGCTGCCGGGGACGAGGCGCCGTGGATGAGATCGCGCTCACGGCCGGAGCCCTGTACGCCATCGTCCTGCTCCGCGCCGGTGGGACGTTCGCCGTCGGGTGGCTCGCCGGTGCCGGTGCCCGGCGCAGCAGGTTCTCCGGGCGGATCTCCTCGGCGAGGTTCCAGCGCGCCGAACGGGCGATCCGGCGGTGGGGCGCGCCGGTGGTGGCCTTCTCCTTCCTGACCGTCGGTTTCCAGACCGCCGTCAACTTCCTCGCCGGCAGCATGCGCATGCCGTTGACGCGCTACCTCCCCGCCCTGTTCGTGGGCGGAGCGGCCTGGGCGCTGATCTACGCGACCGCGGGGATCGGCGTGCTCGAAGTACTGGGCAGGCTCTTCGCCGAGCGGACGGCCCTCGGGGTGTCCGCCGTGGCCCTGCTTCTCCTCGCGGTGTGCGGGGTGGTGGTCCGTCGCAGAAGAAGGGCGGCGGCGCTGTCCGCCGGCGACACCGTGGCCGAGGACTCCTGAGCCCCTCCCGGCGAGGGCGAGGCGCGCCGGGCGCGACGGGGTTCGCCGGGCCGATGGCCCGGGGACGCCGGTCCTGGACGCCTGGCGGTGGATCATGTCCTGGGGGACCGACACCGTTCGGTGTCCGCATCGCCCCTCCGTCCCGGAAGGACCTCCGAGGATGCGCAAGCTGCCGGCCGACGTGGCCCACACGCTCGTTCCGCCGAAGGGCGACCGGCACGGGCCCCTGCCACCGCTCATGCTCACCCTGACGCTGGTGTCAGGCCTGGTGGACGCGGTGAGCTTTCTGGCGCTCGGGCATGTCTTCGTGGCCAACATGACCGGCAACGTGGCACTCCTGGGCTTCGCCGTGGCGGGTGCCGAGGGCCTGTCCGCCCTCGCCTCGCTCACGGCGCTGGCGTCGTTCCTCGTCGGCGCGGTGACCGGCGGCCGCTTCGGCACCCGGTTCACCGCGCACCGGGGGCGCCTGCTCGGCGCTGGCATCGCCGTGCAGGTGGTGCTCGTCGCCGCGGCGCTCGTCACCGCGGTCGTGTCGGGGGACGAGGTGAGCACGCCGGTGCGGTACACCCTGATCGTGGCCCTCGGCCTCGCCATGGGGCTGCAGACCGCGGTCGCCCGTCGCGTCGCCGTGCCCGACCTGACCACGACGGTACTGACGCAGACGCTGACCGGACTGGCCGCCGACTCCGCCACCGCCGGCGGACCCGCGCCCCGGCCGGCCAGGCGGGCCCTGTCCGTCCTGGCCATGCTCCTCGGCGCCCTCGCGGGCGCGCTGCTCCTCCAGGTCCGGCTCACCCTCGCCCTGGCGGTGACGCTTGCCCTGCTCGTGGTGGTGCACCTGGTCGTCCGACGCCTGTCCGCCACCGACGCCGCCTGGACCAGGCCCTAGCCTCCCGTACGAGACTGCGCGAGGAGCTGCGCGCGGTCGGCGCGGTGAAGGTCCTCGCGGAGGGGAGGGCGGCCCGCGGTGGACCGGAGAGGCCGGGGAGGCCGGAGAGGCCGGAGAGGTCGGAGAGGTCGGAGAGGTCGGAGAGCGGCCTGCGTACGCTCCGCGGGGGCGACGCGTGTCGGCCTCCTTCGGTTCCGTGATCACCGTCACCCTGTTGATTCGTGGCCCGTGTCAACCGGACGCCTGGTGCCAGGCGTATGCGGGGTGAAGCGAAAGATCCGGGAGTGAGTGTTGACCGTTGAGGAGTTCGAGGCGTTCTACGAGCAGGCGGTCGCGCGACTCACAGGGCAGCTGTACGTGATGCTGGGCGATCTGCACGAGGCTCAGGACGTCGTGCAGGAGGCGTTCGTCAAGGGCTGGAGCCGACGGCGCCAGCTCGACCGCGACCGGCAGCCGGAGGCGTGGATCCGTACCGTCGCCTGGCGCCTCGCCGTGAGTCGTTGGCGTTTCCGCCGGCGCACGTCGGACGCCTGGGACCGCGCGGGCGCCCCACCACCCGTCGAGGGCCCCGGCCCCGAGCATGTGGTGCTCGTCGAGGCGCTGCGTGACCTGCCCGCTCAGCAGCGGCGCACGGTGACGCTGCACTACCTGTGCGACCTGAGCGTCGAACAGATCGCCGGCGAGACGGGACAGTCCGCCGGCACCGTCAAGACGCACCTGGTCCGCGGCCGGGTCGCCCTCGCCGATCGCCTGCAGCCCCGGAACGTTGAGGAGGACCCCGGTGCTTGACCCCCAGGAACCCCAGGACCCCCTTCGTGAGCTGTTCCGGCAGGCCGCCGCTTCCGGGCAGTCCCGTTCGCGTGCCGTACCGGTCGCGCACATCGCCGAACGCGCCAGGCGCGCGCGCCGGCGGCGCCTCGCCGTCGCGGCCGGCGCCGCGTGCCTGATCTTCGCCGGTGGCGGGGTGACCGCGGCGGCGCTTCTGTCGGACGGGCCGACGCCCGTCGTCCCGGCGAACAGCCCCAGTCCCAGCCCGAGCCCGCCGGCCGAACCGCCGTCTCCCGCGGAGACGACCCGGCCGCCGGTGACCGGCTCGACGTCACCGACCACGGCCACCGGTCAGGGCGTCCCCGGCGATCCGTCGGCCTCCGCGACATGGCCGTCGGGGACGACCACGACACAGCCGTCGGGACGGACGACCACGACGCCCCCCAGCCCTCCGTCTCCCTGACCACCACCCTCCGCCCTCCCCGGACCGCCGACCGCCTGACCTCCGCCCTCCGCCCCCCTGCCCCCTGGCCTTCCCCTCCGCCTGACCGCCGGCCGCCCGACCTCCGCCCCCGCTGACCGCCACCCTCCCGGCCTCCGCCCCCTGCCCCCTACCCCCGCCTTCCTGGCCTCCGCCCCCGCCTGACCGCTTACCTCCTGGCCTCCGGGCCTCCGGGCCTCCGGGCCGCCCGGCCTCCGCGCCGCCGGGCTTCGCCACCGTTCCTCGCGATGCGCCGTCGTCGTCGCGCGATCCCCCTGCCTTCTCACACCCACGAGAGTCTGAAATGTCCGTGATATCCCCGCAGTCGCGGGAAGAGACGACGTCGCTCGCCCTCCCCCGCACCGCCCCGGAACCGAACGCCGGTGGCTCCCCAGGCACCGGACGGCGCACCGGCCGCCCGCGGCTGAGCGGCACGGACCGGGACGTCCTCTGGCTCTACCTGCTGACCCGCACCGCCGTCTGGACGACCGCCTACTGCGCGCGGTGGATCTTTCCCGCCGACGCCGACAGCCGCGACCCGGGCCCCGTTCTCGCCTCCTTCGAGCGATGGGACTGGGGGCACTTCCTGAACGTGGCGCGCGACGGCTACTTCCCGGCGGGAGACGGCCCCTGGAACACCGCCTGGGACAACCGCGAGGCGTTCTTCCCCGGCTTCCCGCTCGCCCTGCGGGCGGTCCACACCGTCGTCCCGCACTGGACCGCGGCGGGGCTGCTCATCTCGTTCGTCGCCGGAGGCGTGGCCGTCCTGGCGCTGGCGAGGATCGCGCGGCTGTACCTGCCGGACGCCCAGGCGGGACCACGGGCGGTCCAGCTCCTGCTGCTCTCGCCGTGCGCGGTCTTCCTCGCCGCCGGCTACAGCGAGTCGCTCTTCCTCGCCCTCGCCCTGCCCGCCTGGCTCGCCGCCCAGCGCGGCCGGTGGCCCCTCGCGGCGACGCTGGCCGCCCTGGCCACGACCGTACGCATCAGCGGTCTCTTCCTCGCCGCCGCGCTCGCGCTGCACTTCCTCCTGGCCGCCCGCACCCGCGCCGACTGGGGACGACTGCCCTGGCTCGCGCTGCCCGCCCTGCCCGCCGTCCTCTACGCCTGGTATCTGCACGCCCACACCGGCGACTGGATGGCCTGGAAGCACGCCCAGGAACGCGGCTGGTACCGCCGGTTCCACGCACCCTGGGAAGCCTGGAGCACCACGTGGGAGTCCGCGTTCGACCACGTCCAGACCACCGGCTACGCCTTCATGTTCCAGGCCGAACTTCTCACGATGCTCATCGGACTGGCCCTGGCGGCCCTGCTGATCCGGCGGCGCCGCTGGCCCGAGGCCGTCTACATCGCCCTCAGCCTCTGGGCCCTCGGCACGTCGTACTGGTACACGTCCATCCCCCGGGCGACCCTCCTCTGGTGGCCGCTGTGGGTCACGCTCGCCGCGTGGAGCCTGCGTCATCCCCGCTTCGGGACCGCCTACCTCTGCCTCGTCGCACCCTTGTCGACCGTCTTCGCCCTCACCTATCTGACAGGACGCTGGGCCGGCTGACCAGGCAACCTCCCACCGCGGGAACACGTCCTTCGGAACATGATCGACTTACACGACCCCGGCACCCACCCCGATGACGAAGAAGATGCCGTGCGCCCCGGCCCGTTCTGGCGCCACGCGCTGTGGGTGGTCGGCATCACGGTCGCCGCGCTGGCGCTGGGTTGGGTGACATCCCTGTTCCGCCTGGGGCTCATGGAGTACGGACTTCCGGCCGCCGCTTCCGGTGATCTCACGGCCTATCTGGTCGCCTGGGGCGCCGTGGGCCTCGCTGTGGCGACGATTCTGCGCGCCGTCGCCGCGAGGGTCCCGGTCTACGCCCCCGGCCGTATCGCGGCCGGCCTCACCTACCTGGGCACCCGACTCACCCTCGGCTGGCGCCCGGAGGCCCCTCTTCTCGTCGGGATGGCCGCGATCGCACTCGCCGCCGCGGCCGCCTGGTCCGCCTTCGCGCTCGGCGCACTTCGCCGAGCCCCGCAGGAACCCGCCCCCGCCGAGCGGTAGTCACAACGCTCCGCCTGCGCTGCGGATCTCGGGCCGCCCGACGGAGCGGGCGTGACCCTGCCCGAGGGCGGTGTCCAGCATGCAGACAGACGGAACCGCGACATCACGTCGCGTTAATGATCGCGTCGCGATTCCTTCGCGGACCTTCCATAGCGTTCTCGGCGTTCGCACCCCTACCAAGGAGTAACGTGAGCGCCTTCGCTCTCAGCACCCTGACCGCACTCGCCACCGCTCTCTCCCTGACGACCGGGCCCGCCGTCCCGGTGACCGTCAGGGCCACGGTGGAGACCCCCGTGGTGTACGACGACGAGGCGGGCGGCAACGCCGACGCCGACGACCCGGCCGTCTGGGTCGACCCCGAGAACCCCGGCCGCAGCATCGTCATCGGCACTCTGAAGGAGGCAGGCCTCGACGTCTACGGGCTCAACGGCCGCCGCCTGCAGCACATCGCCGCGCCTCAGGCCCCGAACGAGGACGCCAAGCCCGGCCGCTTCAACAACGTCGACATCGTCTACGGCTTCGAACTGGACGGCGAGAAGACGGACCTCGCGCTCGTCAGCGACCGGGGCCGCGACCGCATCCGCGCCTACGCCATCGACCCGGCCGCCGTCGCGGCCGGAAGGCCGCCGCTGAAGGACGTCACCGCCCCCGACGCGACACCGGTCTTCGCCGCGGACGAGACCGAGGTCGATGACCAGCGCACCTCCTACGGCCTGACCGCCTTCAAGGACGGCGACGACGCCTACGCGGTGGTGTCGCAGCGCGAGGAGACCCGCCTGCGTCTTCTCCAGCTGAAGGACGCCGACGGACGCGTCGGCTACGAGACCGAGGACACCCTCGACCTGCCCGCCGCCTTCACTCTGCCCGACGGCACCGACTGGACCCCGTGCGCGGACCCCGGCGAGAACCCCCAGGTCGAGGGCATGGCCGTCGACCTGGAGGAGCACGTCCTGTACGCCGCCCAGGAGGGCGTCGGCCTGTGGCGGATCGACCTGGACGACGAGGAGTTCGAGGACCCCGAGCTGATCGACCGCGTCCGCGAGTACGGTACGCCGTGGAGGTACGACGCGGCGGAGGAGGAGTGCGTCCTCGACACGGAGAACGACCCCGGCTTCGGCGGTGAGCACCTGAGTGCCGACGCGGAGGGCGTCACCGTCTACCACGGCGACGACGGCGAGGGCTACGTCCTCGCCTCCAGCCAGGGCGACAACACCTTCGCCGTGTACGAGCGCGACGGGGACAACGACTACCTCGGCTCGTTCGCCGTCACCGACGGCGCCACCGACGGCGTGCAGCACTCCGACGGCTCCACCGTCGTCAACGTTCCCCTGGGCCGCTCCTTCCCCAAGGGGCTGCTGATCACCCACGACGGCGAGGCCACTCCGACCGACGGCGACCGCGAGGGCACCAACTTCAAGTTCACTCGCTGGGACGCCGTCGCCGGCGCCTTCCCCGAACCGCTCACGGTCGACACCGACTCGTTCGACCCCCGCGACACGGACTGACCTCGTCGGTCAGCTCGTACCGTCCGGCTCCGTGCCCCGGACCACCGCGACGCGACGTCCACCAGCGGGCGCATGGGAGCAGGACGGCCCGCAGCCCGCCCACCGAGCCGGTACGGCAGGCCCGTCCGTGCGGCGAACGCCTCCCCCACCGCGGGGAAGTCGCCGTCGCTGACGGCCGGTTCGTCGAACTCGACCCAGCGGCGCGCCCCGTCCACCAGGAGGGGCTCGCCGTTGGCGACCCGCTCGACGGGAGGGGACAACGCTGCCCACGGGCGATGCCCGCAGGCAGCGTTGTCGCGTGTGCGTCGGGCGGGTGCCGGCGTCGACCCGTACCCGAGCACGTAACAGCAGGTCAGTCGCGCCAGGTGTCGTTCAGCGAGACCTGACCGTCGGCGGGGACGGTGGCCGTGCGGTTGGCGCCGCTCTCCCAGGTGACGTTGCCGGAGGCGTCCTTGCGGACGTACTTGTACTCGAAGGACGTGCCCGCGGGCAGCTCCACGTCGAGCTTCCACACCGGGTACGCGGCGGGGTCGAGCTTGAGGGCCGCGGCGGGCGCCCAGTTACCGAGGGCGGCCTGGTTGCCGACGACGTAGATGTTCTGACCGGGGACGGTGGTGGCGGTGACCGCGAAGGCCGCGCCGGGCTCGGTCTGCTGCGCGTCACAGGGGTTGCCCGTGCCGACGGTGCCGTTCATGACCGTGATCTCGCCGGTGCCGAGGGCGTAGTCGGCGCCGTTGTTGTTGTCCCAGGTGCCGGAGCCGTTGTTGAAGGCCGCCTTGAGGCCGGTAGCGGAGCCGAGGGTGATGCTCTTCTTCACCCAGCCCGTGCACGCGCTCTCCATGGCGACACCGGGCGAGGTGGTCCAGGTGCCGCCGGCGGGGGCGTAGTGGATCTTGTAGGCGGACCAGTTCTTGTCGGTGCTGTAGTAGACGGTGGCCGTGTTGTCGCCGGGCTTGTCCCCGACCATCGCGTCGATGTGCAGGGCAACGGCGTCGTTGCTGCCGATGGTGGCGGTGAACTTCCCGTCCGTACCGACGGCGTACGTGGTACCGGTGCAGCCGCCGCTCGTGGTCGGGTCCCCGTGCTGGACGTCGCAGTAGGTGCCGGCCGGGAGCGAGGTCTGGAAGGTCTGGGTGAGGGAACCGCCCTCGTGGTTGACGGCGACGAACGCCTTGCTGCCGCGGCCGAAGGCGACGGCGTTGTTGCCGTTGTCCCACCAGTTGGTGATGCCCGTGCCCTCGGAGACGTTGCGGAAGGCCACCATGTTGGCGATCTGGCGCCAGGCGTGCTGGCAGCTCCAGCCATCGCTGTAACAGGCTTTGACGTTACCGCCGTTGGGGGCACCGGCGTCCCGGTTGCCGAACTCGTACCCGGAGTGGACGGACGGTGCGCCGTAGGGGTGGGCGAGCATGAAGACGTGGGCGAGCGTGTAGTTCGCGCCGTCGCGGTAGCTCAGGCTGGAGCCGTTGCGCTCGGTGTCGTGGTTGGCGACCATGGCGCCGCTCTGCCCGGAGGGCATGTAGCCCCAGGCCTCACCGAAGTTCTTGAGGTAGGACAGTTTCTCGCCGGTCAGGGTCCGCTTGAGGTCGGTGGTGTAGCGGAATTCCTGGACGTCGCCGGTGGCCAGGTACTCGTTCGGCGAGACGGCCTCGCCCGCGCCGTGGATGGCCTCCTGCATCCAGTGGACGTTCTGGTCGGTGAGCTTGCCGCGGATGGCGGCGAGGTCGCCGGCGGCCATGTGCTTGACCGCGTCCATGCGGAATCCGTCGACGCCCAGCGACAGCAGGTCGTTGAGGTACCCGGCGATCTTGTCGCGCACGTGGTCGCTGCTGGTGTTCAGGTCCGAGAGCGACGGCTGCCCCGTCTCGCCGAGCTCGCATTCCTGGACGTTGTAGCGGTCGGCGTAGTTGCTGCCGATGGGACGGCGGCAGCCGTGGAAGTCCGCGTCCGAGTAGGTGCCGGGGTAGTTGTACTTGCTGTACTGCGTGCCGGCGGTGCCGGTGCCCGAGCCGGACGTCATGTGGTTCAGCACGGCGTCGACGACGACCTTCACACCCGCGTCGTGGCAGGTGTTCACCATGCTCCGGAAGGAGTCACGGTCGCCGAGCGGTCCCTGGATCTTGTAGCTGACCGGCTGGTACGCGGTCCACCAGGCGCTGCCCTGGATGCGCTCCTGCGGCGGGGAGACCTGCACGTACCCGTAGCCCTTGGGGCCCAGGGTGCGCGTGCACTCGCGGGCGATCGAGTCGAAGTCCCACTCGAACAGGACGGCGGTGACCTTCTTGTTCCCGTTGACGGTCGGCGCCGCCGCCGCCGGCTGGGCGGGCACGGTGAGGGCGGTGGTCAGACCCAGCATCAGGCAGACGCCCGCCAGGGCAGCAGAGGTTCGTCTTCGGGCAGGTGCGATCGAGCTCATACGGCGGCTCCCAAGGGTCAGGTGGATGTGAGTCGCGGAAGTTACGGGCCCCAAGCTCCGCAAAACATTGCTGTAACTTTCAGCAAGTGCCAGAAAGTTAAGGTTTCCACCGCATCGGGTCAAGACTTCCGGCACGACCACTTCGCCCGCCGCCACGGCATCCGGGCCACCTGCGCCGAACCGGCTGGGGGAGCAGGCGCAGCGGACGCGGGGCCGGAGGAACTCCTGGATGGCAGACGCGGTCTGACCCTCCGAAGTACGCGGATCTCCCGGCCGTCACCGGGGGCGCGGCGTCACAGGCGCGCGCCTACGAGAATGCCTCCCGCGCGCGACAAGCCCCTTGGCTGAAAACCCTTGCAGAAACTTGCACAAGGTATCCATGTGTCCCGAGGATTCGGGACATGGCAAACCACTTGAAGTGCGTATCGCGTCCCGTCGCTCTCGCCGCCATGACCGCGGCGGGTCTCCTGATGGCCCTGACCACCGCCCCGTCCGCTGCGGCGTCCACCGGATCGCCGGCTCCGGAGTGTGTGGAGTACTTCCAGAGCTGGCGCTACACCGACGTCCACAACGGCTGCGGCGACACCGTCTCCGTGACTGTCACGTACACGAACGGCCAGTGGGCCCCGTGCCGCGTCATCGAGCCCGGCGGCTGGGCGACCTTCACCGGCTACGGGACGAACGCCAACTACGTCCTGGGGCTGAAGACGTGTGCCCCCTCCCTCGTCACAGCCGACGGCGCCTGAGCCCCGGACATCTCCATGACCGGTGCAGGTGAAGGCCGGAGGCCACACCCCCTGCCCTGCACCTGCACCGTTCCCATGAGTGGCGGGTCGCTCACCCTCTTCGCGCCCGCCGCAGTGATCGTGCCTTCCATCGACGGCGACACCGCCTCGACTTCCCGACCGGAACGCGCACCCCCAAGTCCTCGTACCACTGGTACAAGGCGGCCATCGCCGCTTCCACGACCCGCTAGCCGGGGGGCTTGCCGATCAGGCCGATGGAGGGCGCCACGACGAGTGCCGTGCGTCGCGACGGCGGAGGCCGCGGGGGCCGACGACTCCGTCAGCGTCGCCGGGGTGCGCGCCTCGGTCGGCAGCGCGCCGCGAGTTCGTCCAGGGTGTGAAACTCGGCTACGAGCCCGATCGCGGTCGCCCGCTGACACGGTCAAGCGAGTCGGTCCCCGACGGGTCCCCAAAAACGATCAAGGGGCCGTTTCAGATTGCTCTGAAACGGCCCCTGATCTGCGACTACGAGGCGAACCTCTCGTCGGGACGACAGGATTTGAACCTGCGACCCCTTGACCCCCAGTCAAGTGCGCTACCAAGCTGCGCCACGTCCCGATGCCCGTGCCCCCGGTTGTCCCCGGCGGCGGCGTGCAAGAGAACATTACCCCACTCCGTGCGGCGCCGGGGCGCACCCCCTGCCGGGTCGCGGGTGGTATCCGCCCAGGCGGGGCGGGCTCGGGGGAGAATGGGAGCGTGGACAGGATGCCGAGGGACCGGGACACGGAGGGGCGGGCGCGGAGCGGGCGGCCTCGGGACGGGCTGGGGCGACCGTTGCCGTACGGGGCCGAGGGGGTGCCACGGCAGCCGGAGGGCGTCGTACGAACCCCGGAGGCGACGGTGCGCGAGGCACAGCGGCTCCTCGACGCGGGGATGCCGTTCCACGCGCACGAGGTCTTCGAGGACGCCTGGAAGAGCGGCCCCGCCGAGGAGCAGGATCTCTGGCAGGGGCTCGCCCAGCTGGCCGTGGGGCTGACGCACGCGGCACGGGGCAACGCGGCGGGCGGGGCACGGCTGTTGCTGCGCGGCGCCGCGCGGATCGCCGGGCAGCCCGATCCGTACGGGATCGATGTCGGCGGACTCGTACGGTGGGCCCGTGCGCTGGCCGACCGCGCGGGTGAGGTGACGGACGCCGCCGCCGAGGCGCCGCGTCTGCTCGGGGAGTGACGCGGCGCCTCGCGGAGGGTCACCAGGTGACCCACAGCTCCAGGGGCGAGCGGTGGATCATGGTCGGCCGCATCACGACCTCCTGGTCCTTCGCCAGCCGCAGCCCGGGGAGGCGGCGGGTGAACAGCTCCAGGGTGAGCCGGAGTTGGGTGCGGGCGAGCTGGGAGCCGGGGCAGCCGTGGGCGCCGTGGCCGAAGCTGACGTGGCGCACGGGGCTCGCGGACCGGGTGATGTCGAAGGTGTCGGCGTCCTCGTGGCGTGCCTCGTCACGGTTGGCGGAGCCGTAGGCGACGAAGACGGTGGCTCCTGCCGGCAGTTCGGTTCCGGAGAGCACGACCGGCCGGGTGGTCGTCCGGCGGAATCCCTGGACGGCGGTGTCGAAGCGGGCCGCTTCCTCCACCGCCCCGGGTATGAGCTCGGGCCGGGCGCAGAGCAGCTCCCACCGGTCGCGGTGGGACAGCAGGTGGAACAGGGCGGTGCCGATCAGCGCGGTGGTGGTCAGGTGGCCGGCGATGAGGAGGTTCTGCAGATTGGAGACGAGTTCGTTCCGCTGGTCGTCGGTGAGTTCACGGGTGCCGGGCCCGAGGCCGGTGTCGGGGGCCAGGGCGGCGACCATCGCGGAACAGAGGTCGTCGCGCGGCCGTGCGCGCCGGTCGCGGGCGTAGCGGTCCAGGAGGCGCTGGAGCGCGACGACGTCCTCGGCGGCGGCCAGCTGTTCGTCCTCGGCCATCGGCCGGAAGAGGAGTTGCTCGGCGCGGTGTCCTCCGTGCACCGCGGCGGGCACGTCCTCGGGGTCGAAGCCGATGAGCCGGCCGATGACGGCGCCGGGCAGCTCGCGCGCGTACGACCCCATCACCTCGGTGCGGCCGTCCGCGGCGAAGCCGTCGACGAGGCGGGCGGCCACCTCGGCGGCGTACGGCGTGAGGGCCGCGACGCGCGCGGCGGAGAGGCCGCGGTTGATCGGGGCCCGATGGCGGCGGTGCGCGGCGCCGTCCGTGGAGACGACGGTGGGCCGTCTCCCGAAGCCGCGGGCGAGGACGCCGAAGACGGCGGGCGGGGGCAGCACGTCGGGCCGCAGGGACTGGGCGGAGGAGAAGTCGTCGGGCCGCAGCAGCACTTCCCGGACGTCGGCGTCCCGGGCGACCAGCCAGGCGTCGAGCTCGGGGACGAAAGTCAGACCGTCGGCCTGTCGCGCACGTGCGTAGAGGGGGTACGGGTCGCGCTGCAGCTCGTCGAGCAGCTCGTGACGTGCGTATGTCGACGGGTCCACGCGGCGCCTCCGGAACGGGAAGGTGCGGAACTCGGGCAGGGTGCTGTCACGCCATGGTGACCGGACCCGCGTGTCCCTGGCTACGCCGCGGAGTCGGCCAGCGCGCGTTCGAGTACCGATGTGTGGCTGACGGAGGGGTCCTTGGCGGCGGTGACGAGGGTGACGGGTCCCTGGGCGGCGAGGATGCGCAGCCGGTCGAGCGCCTCGGCGGCCTCGGGTTCGGCGAGCTCGTCCTCGTACCGCCGGCAGAACTCCTCGTACGAGCCCTCCGAGCCGTGGTACCAGCGGCGCAGTTCGGTGGAGGGGGTGAGCGCCTTGGGCCATTCGTCGATCCGGGCGTCGGTCTTGGCGAGGCCGCGCGGCCAGAGGCGGTCGACCAGGACCCGCACGCCGTCGTCGGGCGAGGGGGCTTCGTAGATCCGTCGGACGCGTACGTCGGGGGTGGCGGAATCCATGGGTCCAGGGTGCCGGAGGGGACGGGCGGTCACACCTCGGCGCGCCCCGGTGCGGGCATCAGGGCGGGCAGGAGGACGGAGTCGACGAAGGCGCGCATGGTCGACGCGTCGGCGAACCGCTCCTCGAAGAGCCGCTCGATGCGGAGCATGCCGAGGAAGCTGGGGGCGACGAAACCGACCGCCGGGTTGTCCGGGTCGATCTCGCCGCGTTCCGCTGCCCGTCGGAGGATCTCGTCGAGCGCGGCGATCTCGGGGCTGATGACGGTCTCGCGGAGCGCCTCGCGCAGATCGGGGTACTGGACGTACGCCTGGCTGACGGCCTCCATCAGCTCGGCGTCGTGGTCGCGGCGGGTCGAGGCGAGGTGGGCGGCCTCGCGGAGATCCCCGGCGAGCGAACCGGTGTCGATGCCGGCGAAGAACACGCAACGCTGTTTGGACAGGGCGGCCGTGACGAGCTTCGGCTTGGTCCCCCACTGCCGGTAGAGCGTCGCCTTGCCGCACTTGGTGCGGGCCGCGACCCCCTCCATGGTCACCGCGTCGTATCCGCCCTCGCGGAGCAGGCAGAGCACCGCCTCGTACAGCTCGGTCTCCCGCTCGGGGGTGATCTTGCTGCGGCGGGCGGCTTCGGTCGCGGCCTGCGTGGACATGGCTTCCTCCCGGACAGCTCTCTGCACATACGAGAGTAGGGGGTGCACAATCGAGACGCAAACGTATCGAGACGCTTGCGTCTCGATGAATTCGGATCTAGGCTTCCTCCGTTTGCTGGCGATTTGACGGAAAAAGGGGCCACGGCATGGCTGCCGGGATACGCGGGACACGTCCCACCGGACCGGGGCCGACCGCTACCCCGGACCCGTCGAGCACCCCGAGCCCGCCGCACCCGTCGAGCACCCCGAGCCCGCCGCACCCGTCGCGCACCCCGAGCACCCCCAGCCCGTCGCGCACCCCGAGGCCGTCCCTCGTGCGTGAGCTGCTGCTCGTCTCCGCACTGTTCCTCGTCTACAAGTTCGGCCGGCTCTTCGCGAACGGGCACGAGCTGCGGGCCTTCCACAACGCCGACCGGATCTGGGAGGCGGAGCGCGCCGTGCGTCTGCCCGGCGAAGGGTCCGTACAGGCCCTGCTGATGCACGGCGAACCGCTCGTGCGGGCCGCCAACACCTACTACGCGGCCGTGCACTTCCCCGCCACGATCGCGTTCCTCGCCTGGCTCTACCGGCGCCGGCCGGACCACTACCTCTGGTCCCGACGCGTCCTCGCGCTCCTCACCGCCGCCGCGCTCGCGCTGCATCTCCTGATGCCGCTCGCCCCGCCCCGGATGCTCGACGCGACGGGCCTCGTCGACACCGCGCGGGTCTACGGCCCGTCGGTGTACGGCGCGACCCCCGCCACGGACTCGATGGCGAACCAGTTCGCCGCGATGCCGTCGCTCCACTTCGGCTGGGCGCTGATGGTCGCGATCGGTCTGATCGCCGCGACCCGTACGCGATGGCGGTGGCTGTGGCTGCTCCATCCGGCGCTGACCCTGCTCGTGATCGTCGGCACCGCCAACCACTACTGGTTCGACGCGCTCGCGGCGGCGGCGCTGCTCGGTCTCGCCCTCGCGGTCGTACGGGCCCCCGACACCGGCCCCGCCGCCCCCGGGTCCGTCCTTCACGCCGCGGCACCCCGCCCGGCGGAGGTCCTGCAATGAACGCCCTCCAGGGCACCCTGCCCGCCGTCCTCCTGTCCCTGGTCTCGACGGCCGGTTACGCGCTGGCCGCGGTAGCGCAGTCACGGCTCGCCTCTGGCTCCGACGGCGGAAGCGGCACGCTCCGCGCGCTTCTCGCCCGTGGCCAGTGGTGGTCGTCGGTCGGACTCAACGCGGCGGGCGCGCTCGCCCACGTGGCCGCGTTGCACTACGGTCCGCTGACGCTCGTTCAGCCACTGGGTGCGCTCACCCTGGTGGCGGCGCTGCCCCTGGGGGCGTACTACGCGCGGCGGCGCGTGACCCGGGCGGAATGGCGCGGCGCGCTGTGGACGCTGACCGGGCTCGTCGGCCTGATCTCGGTCACCGGACCGGCGACCCCGGGCGACGCGCTCAGCCTGCGGGAGGCCCTCGTCGTCGCGGCGCTGACGGCGCTCCTGATCGCGGCCCTCGCCTCGGGCGGACGGCGCAGGCCGGGTCGCGGCCGGGGGCTGGGGCACGCCACGGCCTCGGGGATCGCCTCCGGAGTCGGCTCCGCGCTGACGCAGACGCTGACGGCCGCGCTCGCGCGCGAGTTGCCGGGCGGACCGACGGTCTGGTGGCAGACGGCCTTGATCGCCGTCCTGATCTCGGCCTTCGCCGTGGGCGGGCTACTGCTCTCGCAGACCGCCTACCGGGGCGGTCTCGCCGCGCCGCTGGCCGTGGTGAACCTCTCCAACCCGGCCGCCGCCGCGATCATCGGCGTGGCGCTGCTCGGCGAGACGTTCCGCGCGGGAGTGTGGGGCTGGCCGGTGGCGGCCGCCGCCTCGGCGGTGGCGGCACGCGGGGTCGTACTCCTGACGACCGGGGCGGGATCCCCGCCCGCACCTCCGAACACCCCTAGCGCGTCTCCGGTGGTCACCTCCGGACCGCCGCTCCCCCACCCCCGTAAGGACGAGGCACCGAGCATGCCCGGGACCACTCCCACGACCGCACCGGCGAATCCTCCGGCGGCCGCCCCGGCGGCCGTCGCCGGCTGACTGCGGGTCAATCCGCCCCGAGCAGACACCCGATCCCCTCTTGGATAGCTGCACTATCCTCGATGCCCGGAGTAGAACTCCCCGGTGTGCGTGTCGAGACGATGGGAACGGTGAACCGCTTGTGCGCCTCTCCGAGTTGAGCGACCGCGGGGGTGTGTCGGTGGCCACCGTGAAGTACTACCTCCGTGAGGGGCTCCTGCCCCCGGGAACGCCGGTCACGGCCCGGCAGTCGACGTACGGCGAGGAGCATCTGCGCAGGCTGCGCCTGGTGCGGGCGCTCCTCACGGTGGGCGGGATGACGATCCAGCAGGCCCGGGACGTCCTGGCGGTGGCGGACGACCCCGCCTCCGGCCGCCACGAGCGCGTCAGCGTCGCCGCGTACATGCTCGGTCCGCAGATCTCGCCGCCCGAAACGTCCGACCCCGAGCGCGCGCGCTGGGACGAGGTCTTCGCGGAGATGCGCGATCTGCTCGCCGAAATGGGCTGGCGGGTGAGTGACGGGGCGCCTGCGCTCGCCGCGCTGACCCGGGCGGTCGTGACGCTCCGCGCGCTGGGCTACCGGGGCGGTGTCGACCACATCCGGCGGTACGCCGAGGTGATGCACCCGATCGCCGCCGAGGAGTACACGGTGATGGAGGAGTACCCGGTCGTGGAGGAGGCGATCGAGGCGGCCGTCGCGTACACGATGCTCTACGAGCCGATCCTGCTCGCCCTGCGCCGCCTGGCACACGAGGACGTCTCGGCTCACCTGCATGACGCCGCCCCACCGGAACCCCCGATATCGTCATCTTGACGAAAGGGCACCCTCCCGTTATCGTCAACATGACGACAAGGGGGAGTTCCCATGGCCGACATCACCCGCCGCGCCGGCTGGCGCCATCTGCGGTCCGCGCCCACGGCGCACATCCGTCACCACCGTCGCGGACGCCTCGTCCACGACGGGACGGGCCTGAGCTTCTGGTACCGCTCCCTGTCCGCCGCGCTCTCCGAAGTGCCGGTGAACGACCGGGAGCTCGCGATGGCCTTCCACGCGCGGACCGCCGACTTCCAGGACGTGAGCGTGCAGTCCACCGTCACGTACCGGATCGGCGAACCGGAGGCGGCCTCCACCCGGCTCGACTTCTCCATCGACCCGGACACGGGCGCGTGGCGCGGTGCGCCGCTGGAGCAGATCGCCACGCTGCTGACCGAGACGGCCCAGCAGCACGCCCTCGACGTCCTCGCGCGCACCCCGCTGGCGGCGGCGCTGGTCGACGGCGTGGCGGCGGTACGCGACCGGATCACCGACGGGCTCGCGGCCGAGCCGCGTCTGCCGGCCACCGGAATCGAGGTGGTGGCGGTACGGGTGGTGGCGATCCGCCCGGAGCCGGAGGTGGAGCGGGCGCTGCGCACCCCGGCCCGCGAGCAGATCCAGCAGGAGGCGGACCGGGCGACGTACGAACGGCGGGCCGTGGCGGTCGAGCGGGAGCGGACCATCGCCGAGAACGAGCTCGCCAGCAAGATCGAGCTGGCCCGGCAGGAGGAGCGGCTCGTCGACCAGCGGGGCACCAACGCCCGCCGCGAGGCCGAGGAGAGCGCCGCCGCCGACTCCGTACGGGCGGAGGCCGAGGCGGTACGGAAGGTCCGCCTCGCGCGGGCCGAGGCGGAGGCGGCGCGGGAGGTCGGCGAGGCACGGGCGGCCGCGCAGGCGGCGTGGCTGCGGGTGCACGGGGAGGTCGACGCCGGGACGCTGCACGCGCTGGCGGCGACCAGGGCGGCGGAGAACCTGCCGCGGATCGAGAGCGTGACGGTCTCCCCCGACGTACTGACCGCACTGCTCGGCAGGCTGGGCGGCGGCGGGTCGTCGTCGTGAGCCTGGCGCCGCGCGCGGTGCTCGTGCACCGCGTCACGGAGTACGAGGGGCTGCTCGCGCGCCACGGTACGCACGGGCAGGCGGAGTTCTTCCTGTCGAGCCGGGGCCGGAGCATCGAGGACGTACGTCGGCGGCACGAGCGCCACCGACGGGGGCTCGCGGAGGTCGCGGCGGCGGTGCCGCTGTCGTGGCGGCAGGCGACGGTGGAGCGGGCGGACCTGGACCGGTTCCTGTTCGGTCCCGAGGACGTGGTCGTGGTGGTCGGGCAGGACGGCCTGGTGGCCAATGCCGCCAAGTACCTGGACGGTCAGCCGGTCGTCGGCATCGACACCGACCCCGGGCGGAACCCGGGGGTCCTCGTCCGCCACCGGGCGGCGGACGCCGGGACGTTGCTGCGGTCGGCGGCCGCGTCGGCGGAACGTACGGGGGTGGACGAACTCACGATGGCGGAGGCGGTGACGGACGACGCGCAGCGGCTCCTCGCCCTGAACGAGATCTATCTCGGCCCACCGAGTCACCAGACCGCGCGCTACACCCTCGCGGTCGACGGCGGAACGGATGGGAAGGGTCCGGCGGGGGCGCCGGGGGCGGGTTCGGTGGCGGGCTCGGCTGGAACGGTGGCGGGCTCGGCTGGAACGGTGGCGGGCTCGGCTGGAACGGTGGCGGGCTCGGCTGGGACGGCGGCGGGTTCGATGGGGACGGCGGCTGGGTCGGTGGCGGGTTCGATGGGGACGGCGGGTTCGGCGGCGAGGGCGGCGGGTTGGGCTGATTCGGCGGGTCGGGCGGGTTCGGCGCCCGAGCCGCAGGCC
>NZ_JBHUYJ010000013.1:0-66846 GCF_042668715.1 Streptomyces sp. NPDC057271 | reverse complement strand
TTCCAGTCGCTCCCTCGAACACTCCGCCGAGAGCGGATCTCGCTGCCGTGGGGGGGGCCAGGGGGGAGGGGGGGGGGGGCGGGGGGGGAGGGGGGAGGGGGGGGTGGGTTTGGAGGGTGGGGGGGTTCTGGCCCCCGATCCCCAGGCCTCCTCGGGTGTCCTGGTCGGCACGGGCACGGGCGCGACAGGCTGGCTCCGCTCCCTCTGGCTCGAACGCTCCAGCCCCCTGACGCTCCCCGCCCCGACGACCCGCCGCCTCGCCTGGTTCGTCCGCGAGGCCTGGCCGTCCCCGACGACGGGCACCACGCGGGTGGAGGGCGTGTTGAACGCCGGGAACGCCCTCCACCTCTCGGTGGAGTCGGACCGCCTGGTCGTCTTCGGCGACGGCATGGAGTCGGACGCGCTGGAGCTGACCTGGGGCCAGACGGTCCGCGTGGGTGTGGCGGACACGGCCCTCCGGCTCGTGGGATGAGGGGCGCGGACGGCTTCGTCCCCGGCCGGACCGTGTTCGTGTCTCGAAAGCATCGGCGCGCACCGGCCGGGGCCGACGTGCTCGCTAGGATCGGACGGCTTCGCCCGATTCGCCCGCTCATCGCCCCGTGCCCCACCGGCTGTCGAAGGAACGCCCATGGCCTCCCCCACCCCCGGTACGCTCCACGTCGCCCCGGCCACGGTCCAGGACTGGGCGGTGGTGCGCGGCTGGGCGGCGGCGGAGGGGTGGAATCCGGGGCTCTCCGACGCCCCGGCGTTCTTCGCCCAGGACCCGGAGGGGTTCTTCCTCGGACGTATCGACGGGGAACCCGTCTCCGCCGTCTCGGTCGTCAACTACAGCGACCGGTACGCCTTCCTGGGCTTCTACCTCGTCCGCCCCGACCTGCGCGGCCGCGGCCACGGCTTCGCGACCTGGCGCGCCGGGCTGGCCCACGCGGGCGAACGGGCGGTCGGACTCGACGGCGTGCCGGACCAGCAGGACAACTACCGGCGTTCGGGCTTCGCCCTCGCGTATCGCACCGCCCGGTACGTCGGGGAGGTCGGCGCCGCCGGCCCACCCGAGCCGGACGTGGTCCCCGCGGCGCGGGTCGACCCGGCCGCCCTCTCCGCGTACGACCGCACCTGTCACCACGCCGACCGGCCGCGCTTCCTCGCCCCGTGGCTGACCACCCCGGGCCATCGGGCGCTGGCACGGGTCGTCGACGGGCGCCTCACGGGTTACGGGGTGGTGCGACCGGCCGAGGACGAGGCACGCATCGGACCCCTCTTCGCGGACACGCCCGCCGACGCCGCCGTGCTCCTGGACGCGCTGGCCGCCGAGGCGCGGGCCTTCGGCTCGCCCCGCATCGCCGTCGACATGCCCGAGGCGAACCCCTCGGCGGCCGCGCTCGCCCGGGAGCGGGGTCTCGAGCCCACGTTCGAGACGGCGCGGATGTACACGGGCGAGGTCCGGCCGGTGGCTCGGGAGAGGGTCTTCGGAGTGACGACGCTCGAACTGGGCTAGAACGCCACGGTTTCGATCCTCGGCCGGGCACATCGCCGCAGGGGTTCCGATGTCGGGCAGACGGCGGGGGTCATTTCGCGGTCTGGCCGACGACAGGGTTGCCCCTGTCCCTGAATCACCCCTCATGTGCGCTTTGCGCAGCGACAATTGCGGCCGGAAGTCGCCTGGCCGAGCTCACCACGCGTCAACCCGCGCGCGCCCTGCGCACCCTCCCCCACCCCCCTCGGGGGGTGACAAGGGTTTTCCCCGTATCGGGTTCATCTCGCCGTTCCCTACTGTCTGCCGCACCGGCAGATCCCATCCCCCGCCCCGCCTGTCAGGTTCATGGGGAGCGGTGGGTAGTGTCCGCCGGTGACGGCCTTGACCCGGGCCGTCGTGTCGCCGGTGGCGGCGCACGGGCCCCCCAAGCCCAGGGACCGACGGACCGCGACCCCACATCGCCCCGTAGCTCCCGCGCCGCCGCCACTGCTCCGCACCTACGTCGTGCTTGAAAGGGAACACCTTGAACAGTTCCAGGCGGAGAGTCATATCCGTCGTGGTCGCGAGCGCCGCGATCATCGGCGCCGCTGCCACTTCCTCCGGGGCGTTCGCCGCCGCCCCGGCCGCTGCCACGCCGAAGCCGGCTCCGGCCGCGCAGGCGATGACCGCGCTGCCCAGCGCACCCGTCGAGAAGGTCATCGTCACCTACAAGTCCAGGACCGCCGAGTCCGGCTCCGACGCCGCCGCGAAGACCGACGCGGCCGCCAAGGGCGCCGCGACCGGCGAGCGCCTCGCCTTCGAGCGCCGCCTCGCCGGCGGCGCCGCGCTGGTCGACCTGGGCGGCAGCGCCACGAAGCAGGACGTCGCCGAGGTCATGGACGCCTTCCGCGCCGACCCGCAGGTCGCCTCGGTCGAGCCCGACATCCGCGCGTACGCGATGGCGGTCACCCCGAACGACACCGACTACGCCAAGCAGTGGGACCTCTTCGAGGCCACCGGCGGCATGAACGTCCCGACCGCCTGGGACAAGACCACCGGCTCCGGCGTCACCGTCGCCGTCATCGACACCGGTTACGCGGCCCACACGGACCTCGCCACCAACGTCGTCTCCGGCTACGACTTCATCTCCGACTCCGCGGACGCCCGCGACGGCAACGGCCGCGACGCGAACCCCAAGGACGAGGGCGACTGGAACGCCACCGACAACGAGTGCGGCCTCGGCTCCAGGGCCTCCAACTCCTCCTGGCACGGCACCCACGTGGCCGGCACCATCGGTGCGGTCACCAACAACACCAAGGGCATCGCGGGCATCGCGTACGACGCGAAGATCCAGCCCGTGCGTGTGCTCGGCAAGTGCGGCGGTTCCTCCGCCGACATCGCCGACGCCATCACCTGGGCGTCCGGTGGCTCCGTGCCGGGCGTCGCGGCCAACGCGACCCCGGCCAAGGTCATCAACCTGAGCCTGGGCGGCGCCAGTTCCACCTGCCCGAGCGTCTACCAGAACGCGATCAACGGCGCCGTCTCGCGCGGCACCACCGTCGTCGTCGCCGCGGGCAACAGCAACGCCAACGCGTCCGGCTTCACCCCCGCGAACTGCGCGAACGTCATCAACGTGGCGTCCACCAGCCGCGAGGGCAACCGCTCGTTCTACTCGAACTACGGCACCATCGTGGACGTGGCCGCGCCGGGCGGCGAGACCCGCCGCGCGACCGACACGCCGGGCACGATCACCACGCCGCAGAACGGCATCTACTCCACGCTGAACTCGGGCGCGACGGTCCAGTCGGCGGAGAACTACCAGCCCTACCAGGGCACCTCGATGGCCGCTCCGCACATCGCCGGCCTCGCCGCGCTGCTGAAGTCGGCGAAGACCAGCCTCACCCCGGCCGAGATCGAGTCCGCGATCAAGGCCAACGCCCGCCCGCTGCCCGGCACCTGCACCGGCGGCTGCGGCACCGGTATCGCCGACGCCGCGAAGACCGTGGACGCGGTCACCACGACGACGCCGCCCACCGGCACCGTCTTCACGAACGCGACCAACGTGACGATCTCCGACCACACCACCGTGTCGTCCACGATCTCCGTCACCGGCCGCACCGGCAACGCCCCCGCCGCCCTCAAGGTCGGCGTGGACATCAAGCACACCTGGCGCGGGGACCTGGTCGTCGACCTGATCGCCCCCGACGGCACGGTGCGCAACCTGAAGACCTCCTCCGGCTCGGACAGCGCCGACAACGTCGTGGCCACCTACACGGTGGACGCGTCGAGCGAGGTCGCCAACGGCGCTTGGAAGCTGCGGGTCCGCGATGTGGCCTCGGGTGACACCGGCTACATCGACTCGTGGAGCCTCACCTTCTGAGCCCCACCTGAACCACCCCCCACAACAGCATAATTGCTGGTCAGCGGCGCGCTCGTGGTCTACACCACGGGCGCGCCCTGGCGTGGTGACCGACATCGACTGTCCGTATGCCGGACAACAGGCCTGGACGGCGCCGGTACGCTCCGTATCCTTCTGCCCCACGGGGCTCACGGGCAGGGCCCGAGTGCCGGAGGGGGTGGACACGTGACGACGACGGCACACCTTCCTCTGCGCCCAGCGGGCGTGGGGGGATCCCCGGCGCCGGTGGGCCGGGAGGAACTGCTCTCCCGACTCCAACGCGTCCTGCACTCCCGTGGCCGTGCGCTGCTCACCGGAACCGCGGGCGTCGGCAAGACCGAGGTCGCCCTGGCGGAGGCGGCGCGCGCGGAGGCACGCGGCGAGACCGTCCTCTGGCTGGCGACCCTGCCGGCCGACCGTGACATACCCGGCGCGGCCGCCGCCGCCCTCGTCGCCTCGGCCGCGGCGACGGTGACGTGGCCGAGAGCGGCCGACACGGCAGGCCCTGCCGGGCCGGAGGCGCCCCGCACCGACACCCCGTCGGACGGCGACGTCGCCCGTCACACCGCCACCACCGACTCCCCCACGGGCGACACCGTCCCCGCCGCCCACCCGGGTCACCACGGACAGTCCGGAAGCACCGGTCACCACGGACTCCACGGGCATGCCGGTCCGCACGGGACCATCGGCCATTCAGGCCAGACCGGCCACCCCGAGGATCCCGACGGGTTCCGTACCGCCGTCGGCTCGGTCACCGCGTCCGGGGTCTTCGACGGGCTCCCCGGGCCCCAGCGGACCGCCGTCGCGATGCTGTGCCGCGAGGCGCCCCTCTACGACGGCGGCTGGGACCCGATCGCACTGCGCCTCGGCATCGCCCAGATCCTGCGGGCCCTCACCGCCCGAGGCCCCGCGCTGCTCGTCGTGGACGGGGTGCAGCACATCGACGCCGACAGCGCCGACCTGCTGCGTTTCGCCCTGCACCTGGCCCCGCCCGCACTGCGGGTCATCGCCGTCGAGACACCCGAGGCGTACGGCGCCGAGGACGGCCACGACGCCCGGCTCTGGGTGCCGTCGGAGGCCGACATCCTCCTCGTACCGCCCCTGCACGCCGACGAGATCGCCGAACTCCTCATCCACCACCGTCTGCCGTCGCGGATGGCCGGGCGGATCCACAAGGCGAGCGGCGGCAACCCCCGCCTCGCACTCGCCGTGGGCCGCTCGCTGGCCGACGCGCGCAACACCCCCGTCCACCACGCCGAGGCGCTGACCCTGTCCGGACGTGCCCGCGACCTGGCGCGGCAGCTCCTCGGCGCGGCGCCCCCCGACGTACGGCAGACTCTGCTGCTCGCCGCTCTCGCGCTGCGCCCCACGGCGGCGCTGATACGCCGGGCCGGGCGGCCCAACGCGGAAGCGGACCTCGCCGCCGCGGAGCGCGCCGACCTGGTCTCGCTCGCCGAGGACGGCACGGTCGCCTTCACCGCCGGCCTCCTCCCCTCGACGCTGGTGCACGACGCCTGCTGGGCCGAGCGCAGCGCCGGGCACGCCGCGCTCGCCGGGGTGGTGGACGATTCGGTCGAGGCGGTACGCCACCGGGCGCTGGCCACCGACATCCCCGACGAGTCGCTCGCCGCCGAGGTCGCCGCCGCCGCCGATCTCGCGCGGCGCCGCGGCAACAGCGCCCTCGCGGCCGAACTGGCGCTGCTCGCGGCCGAGTCGACGCCCGTCCGGCACTCCACGCAGCGGATCACGCGGCTCGTGGACGCGGCGGAGGAGGCCGCCCGCGCCGCCCGCGCCGACCTCGCGATGCGCGCCGCCACCGACCTGCTGGCCCGCGACGCGGCGCCCTCGGACCGGGTACGCGCCCGGCTCGCCGTCCTCGACACCGCGGGCCAGGGACTGACCGGTCTCGACGAGATGTACGTGCACGCCATGGAGGACTCCGAGGGCGACACCGCGCTGCGGGCCGGTGTCCTTCTCCGGCTTGCCGTCAAGTACGTGCTGGCGGACGGGGATCCGCTGCGCTCGCGGGCCGCGGCCGTCGAATCGGCCGCGCTTGCCGCCTCGGTGGGCGACCCCCGTACGGCGGCGCAGGCGCTGACCGTGCAGGCACGGATGGACCGGGCGCTCGGAGCCTCGGACGCGGAGGCGGTCCTGGCGCAGGCGCGTGGCCTGGAGATGGCCGAGCGTCCGCTGGGAATCCGTAACGCCGCCCAGATCCTGACGCTCCGCCACGCACTCTTCGACGACCGGCTGATCGACGCCCGCGACCAGGTGAACGCCCTCCTTCCCCTGGTGCAGCGGCGCGGTTCGGTGGAGGACACGATCGAGCTGTTCTCCACACTCGCCGCGATCGAGTCCCGCATCGGGGCGTGCCCGGCGGCGCTCGTCCACGCCGGACAGTCGCTCGCGCTGACGTTGGAGGCGGGTCTCTCCCCCGGACCGGCCTGGTACACCCTCGCTCTCGCTGAGACGGCCGGCGGCAGCTTCGCCCGCGCGGCCAGCTACGCGCGGCGCAGCGTCCAGGCGTCGGAGGAGGAGGGCGACCGGGTCTTCCTCTCCCGCAGCCTGTACGCGCTGGGGCGCGTCCAGCTGATCAACGGGGACGTCGCCTCGGCCCTGGAGACCCTGCGCAGGGTGCAGGCCAACGAACGGGCGCAGTCGACCGTCGACCCGTCGATGCTCCGCTGGCACGAGGAGCTGGCGGAGGCCCTGCTCGCCAACGACGCGGCGCAGGAGGCGGTGGAGCTGCTGGACGAGGTGCGTCCGGTGGCCGAGGAGCTGCGGCGCACGACCGTCCTGCTCGGCTGCGACCGGGCGTATTCGCTGTATCTCGCCGGGGCCGGGCGGACGGACGAGGCGGCGGAGCTGCTCACCCGCACGGCCGAGCGGTTCGCCGAGGCGGGGCTGCCTCTTGAGCACGGGCGGTCGCTGATCTCGCTGGCGCGGGTGGAGCGTCGGCGACGACGGCGGTCGGCGGCGCAGAGCGCGCTGCAGGCCGCGGCGACGGTGTTCGAGCGGGCGGGCGCGGCGCCCTGGCTTGCCCTGGCGAGCGAGACTCCGGCCGGGGAGGACTCCCTCCCCGCGCTCTCCTCGCTCACGGACGCGGAGCTGCGCCTCGCCCATCTGGTGGGGCAGGGCGCCAGCAACCAGGAGGCGGCGGCCAAGCTGTATCTGAGTGTGAAGACGGTCGAGGCGCGCCTCACCCGGATCTACCAGAAGCTGGACGTGCGCTCGCGGGCGCAACTGGCGACCGCGCTCCGCGGCTGACGCCGCCCCGCGCCGCGCCGCCCCACCCGGCCGGTGGGGAGGCGGCTGATCGGGTGGCCCACGGGCCCGGCGCCGCGCGCGAACCCGTGATGCGCGGTAGTTACGTCGTATGGAACCGACCGATCCCCCGCCTTCCCCGCCGCATCCCCGTGCGGGAGGACAGCGCCACGAGTCGTTCGCGGACCGCTCCGGCTACGACGAGGACTTCCTGGGCCCGACCGTGCCGCTGGCGCTGCCCGTCCGTGCCTGGGTCGAGACGGTGATCCTGCCGTACACCCACTTCACGGTGGTCTTCCGGCCGGACCGGCGACTCGCCGCCTCTACCGCGGTCTGCATCCAGGGCGGCCGTCCGTCCGAGGACACGCACGGGGTACAGGGACCGAGCGGGATGCACGGGGACGACGTCTGGGAGTTCGACCCGCGCCTGCCCGACGAGCAGCAGGCCGGCAACGACGTCTACCGGAACAACAGCCTGGACCGGGGCCATCTGGTGCGCCGGCTCGATCCGGTGTGGGGCCCGGCGGCCGTGGCCGCACAGGCCGGCACCGACACGTTCCACTACCCGAACGCGGTTCCGCAGTCGGACGGGTTCAACCAGAGCAGACAGCTCTGGCAGGGGCTCGAGAACTACTTCCTGGAGCACACCGCGGAGTTCGACCGACGGCTGACGGTGCTCACGGGTCCGGTACTGCACGACTCCGATCCGCCCTACCGGGGCATCCAGGTGCCGCTGCGCTTCTGGAAGGTGGCCGCGTTCATGCAGGAGGGGGCGCTGGCCTCGTCCGCGTACGTACTGGACCAGAGCCCCGACCTGGGCCGCGACGCCGAGCGGGCCCTCGCCGGGGCGAAGCACGGCGCGCCGCCGCCGCTCGGCCCGTTCCGGACGTACCAGGTGCCGGTCTCGGACGTCGCGGAGCTCACGGAGCTGGAGTTCGGGCCGCTGCCGGACGTCGATCTGATGCCGGCGTTCCGTGCGCCGGAGGATCGCTGGCGGCGCCTGGAGTCGTTCGGCGACATCGCCCTGCAGGGCTGAACGTCCCCCGGTATCGCCATCGGCTTCGTCGGGTCGTTCCCTCCGACCCATCGGAGTTCCGATGGCAGCCATCGGGTTCCGCATTGGAAACCTCTCGACGGCGGGCATAGCGTCGAAGGCATCACCGCACCGGCCATCTGAACCCTCGGAGTGACCCTGATGTCCACGATTCTCTTTGTCCTGACCGGCGCCGGCCACTGGACGCTCGCCGACGGCACCGAGCACCCCAGCGGCTTCTGGGCCGAGGAGGCCGTCGCGCCGTACGAGGCGTTCAAGGCCGCCGGCCACGACGTCGTCGTCGCCACGCCCGGCGGCGTCGTCCCGACCGTGGACAAGGGCAGCCTCGCACCCGAGTTCAACGGCGGCCAGGAGGGTGCCGACCGGATGGCCGCCGCGCTCGCCTCGATCGACGAGCTCCAGCACCCGATCAGCCTGGAGGACGTGGACCTGGACGCCTACGCGGCCGTCTTCTACCCCGGCGGCCACGGACCGATGGAGGACCTCTCCGCCGACCGGGTCTCCGGCCGGATCCTGGTCGACGCGCTCGACTCGGACAAGCCTCTCGCCGTCGTGTGCCACGGCCCGGCCGCGATGCTGGCGGCCACGAGGGCCGACGGCACGAACGCCTTCGCGGGGTACGAGGTCACCGCGTTCACCGACACCGAGGAGACGCAGGCCGGTCTCGCCGACAAGGCCAAGTGGCTCCTGGAGAGCCGGCTGGTCGAGGCGGGCGTCGCGTTCCGGTCCGGCGAGCCGTGGGCGCCGTTCGTCGTCGTCGACCGCAACCTGGTCACCGGCCAGAACCCGGCCTCCGCCGCCCCGCTCGCCGACGAGCTGCTGAAGAAGCTGGCCTGAGGCACCGCAGGACTACCGCGCCGACGGTGGCGAACCCGCCCCCTTCATAGGGGAGGCTATGCTTCACAACCATGAGGCATAGGGATTCCGATGACAGCCGGGAGGCCGCGCCCGGCCGGGAGACCGCGCCACCCCGAGAGGCCGCGCCCGGCCGGGAGACCGCCCTGCGCCCCGGGGCGCAGGGCGCGGCGGCGCTGGACCTGAATCTGGTACGCACCTTCCTCGCCGTGTACCGCTCCGGTTCCTTCACCTCCGCCGCACAGCTGCTCGGCATCTCCCAGCCCACGGTGACCGCCCAGGTCAGGACCTTGGAACGGCAGTCCGGGCGGGAACTATTCGCCCGCCTGCCGCGCGGCGTCGCCCCCACGCCGTACGCCCAGGACCTGGCGGCGAGAGTCGCCGGCCCGCTCGACGCCCTGCTGGCGGCGACCGGACACGACCCGGCGGCGGGGCCGGCGACCGCCCCCGTTCACCTGGCGGGCCCGGCGGAGCTCCTCTGTGTACGAGTCCTGCCCGCACTCGCCCCGCTGGTCGGGGAGGGCGTGCAACTCCGTCTCACGACCGGCCTGACGGACCCTCTGCTCGATGAACTCCGAGCCGGCCGTCATGACCTGGTCATCGCCACCTCGCGCCCCCGCGGCCGGACCCTGGCCGCCGTACCGCTCTCCGACGAGGAGTTCGTGCTGGTCGCCGCGCCGGTCTGGGCCGACCGGCTCGGCGGACGGGTCGCCGCCGAGGGGCCGGGAGCCCTGCAGGCGGTCCCCCTCGTCACGTACGCCGAGGACCTCCCGATCGTCCGGCGCTACTGGCGTCACGTCTTCGAGCAGCGCATCAACCGGCGAGCGGCCGTGACCGTGCCGGATCTGCGCGGCGTTCTCGCCGCGGTCGTCGCGGGGGCCGGCTTCACGGTCCTCCCGCAGTACCTCTGCCGGGACGAACTGGCCTCCGGGGCCCTCGTGGCGCTCCACGAGACCGACGATCCGCCGATCAACACGGCTTACCTGGTCCAGCGCCCCGGCACCTCCGCCAACCCCCACGTCACCCTGGTCCGGGACCGCCTGCTCGCCCTGGGCCCGGCCTGGTGAGGCCCGTCACTCCCCCGCCGCCTCCCGCGCGATGCGGTCGAACTGAGCGCCCATCGCCTCGGCAAGAGCCTGTGCGGCCGACAGCGGCCTGACCATGACGGTGAAGTCGTCGATCAGTCCGTCCTCGTCGACGTGCAGGAAGTCGCATCCCTGGATCCGGCGGCCGTTCACGGTCGCGGTGAAGACGAGGGCGTGGTCGCGCCCGGCGGGGTCGGCGATCTCACGGACGTACTCGAAGTCCTCGAAGACACGCATCACTCCCCGGAGGATCGCGGCGGTGATCGCCTTGCCGGGGTACGGCTTGAAGGCCACAGGGCTGGTGAAGACGACATCATCGGCGAGCAGCGCCACGATGGCGTCCTCGTCCCGGTTCTCGACCGCCTTGCGGAACGCGTGCATGGAGACCCTCGCAGTACTCAACTAATTGAATAGGTGGGGAGAGGCTAGGGACGGGACGCCATGTTGTCCAGGCCGGCCGGCTCCGCAGGACTCGGCTCCCTGGACTGCCCGGCCTCCCCCTCAAGGGACCCCGCGTTCAACTACGCAGGTGCGAGGCTCCGTTGAGATCCAGGATCGTGCCCGACGACCACTCCGCCCCGGGCGAGGCGAGCCACAGGACCGCCGAGGCGATCTCCTCGGGCGCGGCCACGCGACCGAAGGGGCTCTGGGCGCGGATCGCGGCGCCTTCGGGACCTTCCAGGCGGGGCGCGACCCGTTCCGTGGCGAAGAAGCCGGGCGCGACGGACGCGACGCCGATGCCGTGCGGCGCGAGGGAGACCGCGAGGGACTGGCCCAGCGCGTGGACAGCGGCCTTGGTCGCACCGTAGGCCGGGTGGTCCGGTTCGCCGCGGAAGGCGCCCCGGGAGCCGATGTTGACGATCCGTCCGCCCTTGCCCTGGTCGATCATCCGTCGTGCCGCGAGATGGCTCAGATGCGCCGTGGCGAGCAGGTTCACGGACACGTGCCGCTGCCAGACCGCGACCCACTCCTCGTACGAGGTCTCCGCCAGGGGATGCCGGGTGTTCACCGCCGCGTTGTTCACCAGGACGTCGATTCCGCCGAGCGCCTCCACGGCCGTGTCCACCACGGCGGCGGCCCCCGCCGGGTCCGTCAGGTCCCAGCCGATCAGGACGTGTCCGGTGCCGGAGAGGGAGTCGAGCGTCTCACGGGCCTCCTCGGCACGGGAACCGAAGTGCACGGCGACCCGGTCCCCGTTGGCGGCGAACGCCTGCGCCACGGCGCGGCCCAGGCCCCGCGACGCTCCGCTGACGAGGACACGGCGGCCTGATGCGGGCAGGTTCATGGGACTTCGCCTCTCTGACGACGACGTTCTGCGCTGCTGCGACGACACGTTCAGCCTTTCACGAAGATCATCGAGACGACCGGCCGTCCGACGACGCCGTCATGGATCGGCGCACGAGAGGTGCCACCGGCCGCGGGGCGCGCCCCCCGAGGTGAGACGCGGCTCCTGGGCAGCTCCTCGGCAGCTCCGTGGCGGCTCCTCGGCAGTTCCTCGGCGGCTCCTGCGCGGCTCCGTGGCGGCTCCGCGGGTCGCGGCCGTGAAGCCGACCGGCGCCGTCTGACGGATGATGGAGGGGACCCGTGCGTCCGCGCCGTGGACGTGCAGCGGTGGCGTGGTGGCCGCAGGGTGGAGGGGGTGGAGGAGGATGCGGTCTGGATGAGTGCGGCGGCCATTCCCCCTGCCGGCCAGGACCCGGCGAACGCCGAGTTCGCCGTGGAGCCCGGCGGACTTCTCGATGTGCTCGGGGTGGCAGCCGTCGTCGTGGACGCGAGCGGGCGGATCGTCCTGTGGAGCCCGCAGGCGGAGGCGATCTTCGGATATCCGGCCGCCGAGGCGCTGGGCAGCCCGGCGGCCCGGCTCCTGGTCGACGAGCGCCACCGCGACCAGGCACTCTCCCTGTTCGAGCGGGTGATGTCCGTCCGGGGGCCCTGGGCCGGCGCCCCCTGGTCCGGCATCTTCTCGGTACGCCACAAGGACGGCCGTACGATCCCGGTCGAGTTCCGCAACACCAGGCTCCAGGACGACCAAGGCAGGCTCTACGCGCTCGGCCTCGCCACGGACGCGAGTACGGCAAGGCGCGTGGAACAGGACCTCGCCCTCTCCTCCCGGCTGGTCGCCCACTCCCCGACCGGCCTGGCCGTCCTCGACTCCGATCTCCGGTTCGTCCTGGTCAACCCGGCCCTCGAACGGATCGACGGCCGGACCGCCGCCGGTCATCTGGGCCATACGTTCCGCGAGGCGGTGATGTCGCCGGACGGCGACGCCCTGGAGGCGGCGCTCCGCGACGTGCTGGAGACGGGCGTGCCCGTCCTCTCCAGGAGCGTGCGGGGCCCCGACCGGCCCGGCGGCCGGGAGCAGATCTGGTCGGTGTCGCTGTACCGCCTGGAGAACTCGGCGCAGCGCGTCGCCGGGGTCGCCGTCTCGGTCGTGGACATCACCGACCAGCACCACGCCGCCCGTGCGGCCGCGCGCGCCAGGCGACGCCTCGCGGTGATCGCGGACGCGTCCGAGCGCGTGGGCACCACCCTCGACCTGGACCTCACCGCGCACGAACTGGCTGATCTGGTGGTCCCGGAGTTCGCCGACATCGCCGCCGTCGATGTCCTGGAGGACATCCTCACCGGTCCGCACCCCGGCGGGACGCGGGCCTCGGGGCCTGCCGTGTTCCGCGCCCTGGCGGTCAAGGCCGCGTACCCCACCCCCGCGGAGGAGGCGGCCGACCCCGTCGGCCAGCCGGCCCGCTACGGCATCGAGCGGCTGGTCACCCAGTGCGCCCGTACCGGCCGCCCGGTCCTCGTCGAGCATGTCACGGAGAGTGACCTGACCCGTATCGCCCGCGCCGGGCCCGCGGCCGCGCTGCTGCGGAAGGCCGGCGTCCACTCGTACCTCGCCGTCCCTCTGCGTGCCCGCGGCGTCGTCCTCGGCGTGCTCGACCTCAAGCGGGCGCGCAACTCCGTGCCGTTCGACCAGGACGACGTCCTGCTGGCCGGGGAGCTGGCGGCCCGCGCGGCCGTGGCCATCGACAACGCCCGCTGGTACCGGCACCAGAGCCAGGCCGCCCTGGCGCTCCAGCGTCATCTGCTGCCGCACGGCCCGGCACGGCTGAACGGGCTCGACGTGTCCTACCGCTACCAGCCGGCCTCCGAGGCGGTCGAGGTCGGCGGGGACTGGTTCGACGCGATCCCGCTCCCGGACGGCAAGACGGCCCTCGTCGTGGGCGACGTGATGGGCAGCGGGATCAAGGCCGCGGCGACGATGGGGCAGGTGCGCACGGCGGCCCGTACGCTCGCCGGGCTCGGTCTGACGCCCTCCGTGGTCCTGACCCAGCTGGACCGGACGGTCGTCGACCTGGATGAGATGGCCACCTGCCTGTACGCCGTGTACGACCCCGAGCGGGGCACCTGCCGGCTCTCCAACGCGGGCCATCCGCCGCCCGTGCACGTGCCGATGGGTCTGCCACCCCGGTTGCTGGACCTCTCGACGGGTGCGCCGCTGGGCGTCGGCGGCGTCCCCTTCGAGACCGAGGAGATCGAGTTCGCGACGGGCGACGAACTGGTGCTGTACACCGACGGCCTGGTGGAGACCCGTGACCAGGACATCGATGTACGGCTCACGGCCCTCACCGACCTGCTCGGCCAGTCGTCCCTCCCCCTGGAGGAGACCTGTGACCTGCTCCTGGGCGCGCTGCGAGGCAGCCCCGACGACCACGACGACGTGGCGCTGCTGATCGCCCGGGCCCAGCCGTCGCACGAGAGCGGGCAGAGCCGAGAGGAGGAGGCCCCGTGAACGAGACGCCCTTCCCGGGTGACAGCCTCCTGCCCTTCCCCGAGGGCACGGCCGGTGCGCTGCTCGACAGCCGGGGGCGGGTCGGCGGCTGGTCGCCGGAGGCCGAGGACCTGCTCGGGCGGTCCGCCGCCGATGTCGTCGGCCGCCCGGCGCACGACCTCCTCGCGGACCCCACGGCCTGGCCTGCGCTCGTGGAGGCGTACGCACGGGGGGAGGCGGGCGGCGAGACCGTGCTGCGCAAGGGCGGGGGCGGAGACGTACCCGTGGTCTACCAGGCCTTCGCGCTCGCCGCCGACGGCGATGGCGGCGGTGGCAGCGACGGCGACGACAGCGGCAGCGGTGGTGGGACTGCCGGGGTGGGCGGCGGCTGGCTCGTCCTGGCCGCCCCCGCGCCGCTGGCCGCCCGCTGGCATCAGGACCGGGCGTTCGTCAGGGAGCTGTTCCTCCAGGACCGCGTGGGGCTCGCCGTCTTCGACGCGGAGCTGCGGCTGCTGCGGACGAACACCCACCTCCTTCCGTACACGGGTGTGCCGCACGACCTCCGGGGCCGGCGGCTGAGCGAGTTCCTCTGGCCCGGAGACGCGGCGGCGGTCGAGAAGAAGCTGCGCGAGGTCCTGCGCACGGGCCGGCCGTCGATCGGGACGGAGGAGATCCTGCGGACCGTCGAGGACCCGGCCGGAGGAGTGGTCATCTCGATCTCGGCGTTCCGCCTGCAGGCACCCGACGGGCAGGTCCTGGGCGTCACGGCCCTGTTCACCGACGTCACCGAGCTGCGCCGGTCGGGCGAGCGGCTCGCACTGCTGCACCGCGCGACGGCGAACGTCGGCGGTTCGCTGTCGGTCAGGGACACCGGCAGGGAACTGGCCGACGCACTGGCGCCGGGCCTCGGTGACCTCGCCGTCGTGGAGATCGCGGACGCCGTGATGCTGGGCGAGGAGCCGGTGCCCGACCCCGCGGGGCGACTGCGGCTCCGTCGTACGGCGGTGGCGGGCCGGCCGGCGGCCGGGACCCAGGCCACACGCGCGGGCACCGCCCTCGTCTCCGTCGACGCCGTGGACACCGTCGACGGCGCGGGCACCGGTGCGGGTGCCGACGGCGTCGGGGGGTACCCGACGTTCATGACGGCCCCGCTGCGCGCCCGGGGGATCGTCCTCGGCCGGGTGTCCCTGGGCCGCCACCCGGACCGCGGCGCGTACGAGGCCGCCGACCGGGACCTGCTGCGCGAGATCGCCGACCGAGCGGCTCTCGCGCTCGACAACGCCCGCCGCTTCACCCGCGAGCGCCGGGCGGCCCTCGGCCTCCAACGCAGCATGTTGCCGCCCACGCAGAGCGAGACGATCGCGACGTCCACATCGGGTGTCTACCTCCACGCCGACACCACGACCGGGGTCGGCGGAGACTGGTTCGACGTGATCCCGCTCTCCTCCGCGCGCGTCGCCCTCGTCGTGGGTGACGTCGTGGGCCACGGCCTCGCGGCCACCGCCACCATGGGCAGGCTGCGTACGGCCGTCCGCACTCTCGCGGATCTCGACCTCGAACCCGACGAGTTGCTCGCACACCTCGACGACCTGGTCACCCAACTGCTCGCCGAGCCCGAGGAGTCGGACAGGGAGCCCGAGACCGACGGACGCGACCGCCGGGACGAGCACGGGTACGGCGACGAGGAGGACGCCGACGACGACCGCGACGAGGGCTGGCACATCGGCCACCCCTCCAGCCCCACCGGCGCGACCTGTGTGTTCGCGATCTACGACCCGGTCTCCCTGCGATGCACGGTGGCCTCCGCCGGCCATCCGCCGCCCGCCGTGGCGGACCCGGAGGGCCGCGTGTCGTACCTGCCCGTCGACCCCGGTCCCCCGCTGGGTGTCGGCGGGCTGCCCTTCGAGACGACGGAGGTCGAGCTGGCCCCCGGAAGCGTCCTCGCGCTGTACAGCGACGGCCTGATCGAGGGGCAGGACGGCGACCTGGACGCGGGCATGGCCGACCTCGCCACCCGACTGGGCCGCCCGGGAGCCCTCGCCCGGCCGTTGCGCGAACTCGGCCGCGAGATCGCCACGGCCCGCCGCGACGAAGGCTGCCGGCACCAGGGCACGAGCCACGGCCGCGAACTCGGCCAGAGCCAGAGCCAGAGCCACGGACTGGGCGACGACGTCACTCTGCTGCTCGCCCGTACCCGAGCCGTGCCCGCCGAGGACTCGGTCTCCTGGCCGATCGAAGCCGATCCGGCGGCGGTCGGTGCCGTACGCGAGGCCGCCACGGCGCAGTTGCGGGCCTGGGGACTCGAAGAGCTCGTCTTCACCACCGAGTTGGTGCTGAGCGAACTGGTCACCAACGCCATCCGGTACGCCGGAGGGCCCATCGAGGTACGGATCGTCCGCGCGGGCCGGCTGATCTGCGAGGTCTCCGACCCCAGCGCCACCCACCCGCGGATGCGCCGGGCGCGGTTGACCGACGAGGGCGGTCGCGGTCTCTATCTGGTCGCCCAGCTCGCCACCCGCTGGGGCAGCCGCTACAGCCGCAGTGGCAAGACCATCTGGGCGGAGCAGGACTTCCCGCCCTCCGTCGCCACCGAGCCCCCCGTCGCCACCGAGCCGCCCGTCGCCACCGAGTGACGCGACGGCGCGCACCGCCGCGTCACGGGCAACTCAGCGCTGCTCGGGGGCCAGGACCACGAAGTCGGCGTTCGACGGGTCGACACAGACGGCAAGCCGGCCGACGCCTTCCGCGTCGTCCGGTCCCATCTGCACGTTGCCGCCGTTCTCGACGACCTTGGCGACCGCGGCATCGCAGTCGGTGACGGCGAAGACGGGGTGCCAGTACGGCTTTCCGCCCGTGAGGACCAGGTCCTTCGCGGACAGCTTCATGAGGCCGCCCTGCATGCGATCCTCCGGGAGTCCCGCCGGGGTGATGAGGGTGTACGTACCCCCGCCGCCGGGCATCGCCATGTCGCTGTACCGCCAGCCGAAGACACCGCCGTAGAACTCCTTCGCGGCAGCGTCGTCGGTCGTGTACAGCTCGGTCCACGACAGCGAGCCCGGCTCGTCCACCAGCTCGACGCCCTTGTTCGTGCCCGGCTGCCAGACCGCGAACTGTCCTCCGTGCGGGTCGCTGAACTGAGCCATCCGGCCCCACTCGTCGAGATCCGTCGGCGGAACGCGGACCGTGCCGCCCCCCTGCTCCACCGCCTTGCTCGTGGCGTCCGCGTCGGCGACGGAGTAGTAGATCATCCAGGCCGAGCGCGCCCCCTCCTCGGTGAGTCTGCCGAGCCCGCCGACGATCTTTCCGTCCTTGCGGAACATCCCGCCCTCCATGTCCTCCCCCGCCTCCATGGACTCGTACTCCCATCCGAGTACGGCGCTGTAGAAGCGGGCGGCGGCCGGGACGTCGGGGGCGCCGAGGTCGAGCCAGCAGGGGGAGCCGGGTACGAAGTCGGTGGTGATCATGACAGCGACCTTTCTCGGTTCCGATACGCCGTTCACCCTTCCACCGGACCTCGGCCCTCGCCCGCCGAGTGCCCGTACGTCATCCAGGTGCCGTACCGCTTCGGCCGTGGCGGTGGTCGGCGGCGCGTCACCGGCCGGGCCGACCCCGGCCGCCGCGATGCGTTCCGGCCCGGCCACGCGTCTCATGGGTCTTCGTAGGACGTCGCACGACGCCGCCCCCGGCACCGGACCACCGCGGAGGACACCATGCCGCCCACGTCGAACCGTTCCCCCGGCGCGCCGCCCGGGCGCCCGCCCGTGGCCGACCTGGCCACCTGGCAGGCCGCGCGCGACGAACTCCTGCTCCGCGAGAAGACCCACACCCGCGAGGGCGACGCCATCGCCGCCGCCCGCCGCCGGCTCCCGATGGTGGAGTTCGACGGGACGGTCGAGGTCGTCGGACCGGACGGCCCGATCCCGTTCCTGGACCTGTTCCAGGGCCGCGACGAGCTCGTGGTCTACAAGCACATGTGGTACGACGGCGCTCCGCACCAGGGCCAGTGCGAGGGCTGCACGACCACGGCCTGGCACATGAGGGACGCCGCCTATCTCCACGCGCGCGGCGTCTCGTTCGCGGTGCTGACGACAGGCCCGTGGGACGAGGTGGCCGCCTATGTCGCGTTCATGGGCTACGCCGAGCCCTGGTACTCGGTGCGCGGCCTGGCGGAGCCGGTCGGCGGGGACATGGGCTACGTCGCCTGCTTCCTGCGCGACGGCGACCGCACGTTCCTCACGTACTCCACGACCGGGCGTGGCAACGAGCCGGTCAACGGGTCGCTGGGCCTGCTCGACATGACGCCCTACGGTCGCCGTGAGGGGTGGGAGGAGACCCCCGAGGGCTGGCCCGAGGCCCCCGATGCCGGGTCGCCGGTCGGTGGGCACGGTGCGCCGATCTGCTGGTACTGGCGTACGGACGCCGACGGCGTCGCCACGTGGGGCCCGACCAGCCGGCCCGTACCGCAGTGGACCCGCCCCGGCGCGACCCCCGTGGAGACGCTCGGTCGGCACGGCGCCCCCACTGACGACCGCGGAGCGGATGCGCTCCGCGGCGAGCGGGAGCGCCGACCCGGCGTGGCCTCAGCCGACCGCCCGGGCCCCAGCCCGCCCGATGCGGCCTGCTTCGGCTCGGTGGGGATCAGAACCGGTGCCGGCCTCGGCCTGTCGGCGGGGCCTCAGGCCCCCGCCACATCCCCGGCCGGCGCCTGCGGAGCGACCCGAAGCTCGTGGGCGGCCTGGGCCGCGCTGTACGCGGAGGCGAAGGTGAAGGCGCGCGGGGACGGCCCGTTCGCCCGCAGGTCGGCGAGCCGTTCCAGGGCCTCGCCGACGCTCGGGAGGTGCCCGGCGGGGACCCACCAGAGCACCAGGTGGGCCTCGACGTGCCGTTCGAACCATTCGCGCCGTCGCCGCATCACCTCGAGGTGGCCGCTGCGGTAGGCGAAGTCCCACAGGGCCTCCCGCGTCTGCCACACCGACAGGTTGACGATGACGTCCTCACCCGCGGGGCGCAGCCCGGTGGCGTCGGCCGCGCCGTCCTCCACGAGCCGCCACACGAAGCCCGGGGCGTCGTCGGCGGCGGCGTTGACCGGGTCGAGCAGCTCGACGAACGGCGCGATGCGCGGGTCGTCGAAGGGGTGACGGAGCGTCGCGACGTTCAGTTGGGCGAGGTGGGCGCCAGGGGGCGTGGATGCGGTCATGACCTCATCCCAGCACGGCCCGCTTTTCTATGTCAATCATCATTGTTTTTAGAACTTTCCACCACCACGCAGCACTCCCCCGGCCGCGCGTCCATACGAGCGCGCACGGGGCCGTTCGTACCGAGCAGCCCCTCCAGGAGCGCGAGGTTCATCCCGCAGACGAGCGGCGGAAAGCGTTCCGCGACGGCGTGGAAGGGGCAGTTGCGCATACGGACGACGGGCGCGGCCTCCCCGGTCCCTCCCTCGGCGACTCCCACCTCGGCGCCTTCCACGTGCGGTTCGTAACCGCGGGCGGCCAGAACCTCCATGGCCTCTTCCAGCCCCCCGCAGGGCGCCGCCGAACCGCGCAGGGCCTCGCCGCGCCGACGCGCGGCGGCGCAGAGCCCGGCGTCGAGCCCGGCCTGCTCGGCGGCCTCGGCGAGCAGTTCGGCGGCGGTGCGGTAGTCGCGGGCTGGCAGCGACACCGACCGCTCCACCCGCGCCCGCGTGTACACCTTGGCGGGCCGCCCCGCACCCGGCCCCGAACGGCCCGTCAGGCGACGGCTCCCGCTCTCCAGAAGACCGGCCTCGGTCAACTTGTCCAGATGGTGCGCGGCGAGCGTGCGCGCCACGCCGGTCGCCTCGGCGGCCTCGTTGCGCCCGACCTCGCGCCCCTGCGCGGCCACGTATGCGTACAGTCGACGCCGCACCGGATCCTGCAGCATCGCGATCGCGTTGATGTCCTCCACCTGGCCATTCTAGGAACGCCACAGGTCGGAGAGAGAAGCGCGGACAGGCTCGCGACGACTCCACTACCGTCCCGTACCGGCCACGCGCAAGGCATCGACAGGTAAATCCTTGCCAGCGCATTAGACTGGCGGGCTGTTTGGCGCCGGAAGGGAACAACCTGGGCAGACCCGGGCTCCCCCGGCTACCCGGACGTTGCCGGGAACGAGACACGAGGTCCGATGGCAGCCACACCTGACCACGGTGAGACCGCTCTGCTCCACGACGAGGCCGCGCGGGAGGAGGAGACCGGCAAGTACGCCCGGTTCTCCGCCGGACCCGCGGCCCCGGTGCGCACCCTCGTCGACATCTTCGAGGCATCCGTACGGGCCCACCCCGACGAGCTCGCCCTCGACGACGGCAGCACCCGGCTGACCTACCGTGCGCTGGCGGCCGAGGTCGAGCGCCGGCGGCGCGCCCTGGTGGCCGCCGGGGTGGGGCTCGGCGACCGGGTCGGGGTCCGCGTGCCCTCCGGGACCAACGAGCTGTACGTGGCCGTCCTCGCCGTCCTCGCCGCGGGCGCCGCCTATGTGCCGGTCGACGCCGAGGACCCGGACGAGCGGGCCGAGCTGGTCTTCGGTGAGGCCGGGGTACGCGCCGTCGTCGGCGCCGAGCGGCACGTCGACGTCGTCGCACACCACACGACCGTCCCGGTGGGAGCGGCCGTTCCCCCCGCCGCCACCCGCCCCAGCCCCGAGCACGACGCCTGGATCATCTTCACGTCCGGTTCCACGGGCAAGCCCAAGGGCGTCGCCGTCAGCCACCGCAGCGCCGCCGCCTTCGTGGACGCCGAAGCCGCGCTCTTCCTGGTCGAGGAGCCGATCGGCCCCGGGGACCGGGTCATGGCGGGACTCTCCGTCGCCTTCGACGCCTCCTGCGAGGAGATGTGGCTGGCCTGGCGCTACGGCGCCTGCCTCGTCCCCGTCCCCCGCTCCCAGGTCCGCAGCGGCGCCGACCTCGGCCCCTGGCTGGTGGAGCAGGAGATCACCGTGGTCTCCACCGTGCCGACCCTGGCCGCGCTCTGGGAGCCGGAGACCCTCGACGAGGTCCGGCTGCTGATCTTCGGTGGCGAGGCCTGCCCTCCCGAGCTGACCCAGCGCCTGGTCACCGAGGGCCGCGAGGTCTGGAACACGTACGGCCCCACCGAGGCCACCGTCGTCGCCTGCGCCTCCCTCCTGACCGGGGAGGAGCCCGTCCGGATCGGTCTGCCGCTCAACGGCTGGGAGCTGGCCGTGGTCGACGAGTCCGGCGAGCCGGTGCCGATGGGCGGCAGCGGTCAGCTGGTGATCGGCGGCGTCGGGCTCGCCCGCTACCTCGACCCCGAGAAGGACGCCGAGAAGTACGCCCCGCTGGACTCCCTGGGCTGGGAACGCGCGTACCGCAGCGGCGACCTCGTCCGTGCCGAGCAGGAGGGGCTGGTCTTCCTCGGCCGTGGCGACGAGCAGATCAAGCTCGGTGGCCGCCGCATCGAGCTGGGCGAGGTGGACGCCGCACTGCAGGCCCTGCCCGGCGTCGCCGGCGCGGCCGCCGCCGTCCGCACCGCACGCAGCGGCAACCAGCTGCTCGTCGGCTACCTGGTCGCCCAGGACGGCTGGGACCACGCGGCGGCGGTCGAGCGGCTGCGTGCCGAACTCCCCGCCGCGCTCGTACCGCTGCTGGCTCCCGTGTCCGAGCTGCCCACCCGTACGTCGGGCAAGGTGGACCGGGACGCGCTGCCCTGGCCCCTGCCCGACCTGGAGACCACCGGTCCCACCGAGCAGTTGTACGGAACCGAGGCCTGGCTCGCCGAGCAGTGGAGCGAGACGCTCGGCGTGGCCGTCACGAACCCGGCCGACGACTTCTTCGCGATCGGCGGCAACAGTCTCGCCGCCGCGCAGCTCACCACCCGGCTGCGCACCCGCTATCCGAGCGCGGCCGTCGTCGACGTCTACCAGCAGCCGACCCTGCGCAAGCTGGCCCGGCGCCTGGAGAAGTCCGTCCAGGACGACGGCGCCGCCCGGACCGTCGAACCGGTCCCCCTCCGGTCCGGGATCGTGCAGACCGTCCTGCTCCTCCCGCTCTTCACGATGACCGGGCTCCGCTGGTCGGTGGCGCTTCTCGCCCTGGGCAACGTCCTGCGGTGGTTCGGGTCCTACCCGTGGGCGCCGACCGCCTCGTGGTGGCTCGTCGCCGCCGGTGCGGCGCTGCTCTTCAGCCCTCCCGGCCGGGTCGCGATCGCGGCGGGCGGCGCCCGCCTGCTGCTGCGCGGGGTGAAGGCGGGACGCCATCCACGCGGCGGCAGCGTCCATCTGCGGCTGTGGACGGCCGAGCGCCTCGCCGAGTGCGTCGGCGCTACATCGCTCACCGGCTCCTGGCTGGAGCGTTACGCACGGGCGCTCGGCGCCAAGGTCGGCCCCGACGTAGACCTCCACTCGCTGCCGCCCGTCACGGGGATGCTCAAGCTCGGCCGCGGCTGCGCCGTGGAGTCCGAGGTGGACCTCTCCGGCTACTGGCTGGACGGCGACCGGCTCGAGATCGGCCCGGTCAAGGTCGGCGCGGGCGCGGTGGTCGGCACCCGCAGCATGCTCTTCCCCGGTGCGCGGGTCGGCAAGCGGGCCGAGGTGGCCCCGGGGTCCGCCGTGGCCGGACAGATCCCGACGGGGCAGCGCTGGGCCGGAGCGCCCGCGGGCAAGCTCGGCAAGGCGAAGCGGAACTGGCCCAAGGAGCGGCCGGTGCGCGCGCTGCGCTGGCGTGCCACGTACGGCGTGACCGGATTCCTCCTCACGGCTCTGCCCGTGCTCGCCGCGCTGCCGGCCCTGCTCGTCGTGAGCCGCTTCGTACCGTCCGGCGCCGGGCTCGCCCAGGCACTGCCGGGGGCGCTGCTCGCCGTGGTGCCCGGTGCGCTCGCCTACGGGTTCGCTTACGCGTCGCTGGTGCTGGTCTCGGTACGGCTGCTCAGCCTGGGCCTGCGTACCGGAAGCCATCCGACGCACAGCCGGGTCGCCTGGCAGGCATGGACCGTCAGCCAGCTGATGGACCTGGCGCGGGAGACGCTCTTCCCCCTCTACGCCGGGCTGATCACCCCGGTCTGGCTGCGGCTGCTCGGGATGAGGATCGGCCGGGGCGCGGAGGTGTCGACGGTGCTCGCGCTGCCCAGCCTCACCACCGTCGGCGAGGGCGCGTTCCTCGCCGACGACACCCTGACCGCCCCATACGAGCTGGGCGGCGGCTGGGTACGGATCGGTCACTCCGAGATCGGGCGCCGGGCGTTCCTCGGCAACTCCGGCATGACCGCGCCGGGCCGCACGGTGCCCGACGACGGCCTGGTCGGCGTGTTGTCGGCGACGCCGAAGAAGGCCAAGAAGGGCAGCTCGTACCTGGGGCTGCCGCCGGTGAGGCTGCCGCGGGCCGCCGCCGACTCCGACCGGAGCAGGACGTACGACCCGCCGGCGCGCCTGCTGTGGGCACGCGGTCTGGTGGAGCTGTGCCGACTCGTGCCGGTGTTCTGCTCGGCCGCCCTGGCGGTGCTGACGGTGGCGGCGCTCTGCGCCCTGGCCACCACGGCTCTGGGGGTCTGGGGTACCGCGCTGGTGGCCGGGGCTGTCCTCCTCGCCGCCGGTGCGGCCGCGTGTCTGGTCTCGGTGGCGGCCAAGTGGCTGCTGGTGGGCCGGCACCGGACGGGCGAGCACCCGCTCTGGTGCGGCTTCGTGTGGCGCAACGAACTGGCCGACACCTTCGTCGAGGTGCTGGCCGTGCCGTGGCTGGTCGGATCGGTGCCGGGAACGCCGCTGACGGCCCTCTGGCTGCGCGGGCTCGGGGCACGGATCGGCCGGGGTGTGTGGTGCGAGAGCTACTGGCTGCCCGAGACGGACCTGGTCGTGCTGGGCGACGCGGTCAGTGTGAATCGCGGCTGTGTGTTGCAGACACACCTCTTCCACGACCGGATCTTGAGGACGGATACTGTGGTCCTCCGCGAGGGCGCCACCCTGGGCCCGGGTGGAATCGTCCTGCCCGGCAGTTCGGTCGGGGCCCGCAGCACGCTGGGGCCCGCCTCTCTCGTGATGGCCGGGGAATCCGTCCCCGCCGACACCCGCTGGCTGGGCAATCCGATCGAGGCGTGGCGGTCCTGAACGGGCAGCACGAGCACGGCACAGCACAGGGCAGGGAGCGGCAGTGAGCGGCGAGCGGACGATGGCATCGGACCCGTACTTTCCCGACCACGGCGACTCCCGGTACCGCGTGCATCGGTACGAACTCGCCCTGGAGTACCGTCCCGGCCCCAACCGGCTGGCCGGGACGGCCCGGCTCAGCGCCATAGTGGGGCGGGCCGCCCTCACCGAGTTCCATCTGAACCTGTCCGAGTTCAAGGTCGGCCGGATTCTCGTGAACGGCCGGGCGCCGCATTACACGCACCGGGGCGGCAGGCTCCGGGTCCGGCCGGCCAAGCCGCTGCCCGCCGGCGCTGCCTTCACGGTGGAGGTGCACTACGCGGGCAACCCCAAGCCGGTGCGCAGCCCCTGGGGCGGGCTCGGCTGGGAGGAGCTGACCGACGGCGCGCTGGTCGCCAGCCAGCCCGTCGGCGCGCCCTCCTGGTACCCCTGCAACGACCGGCCCGCCGACAAGGCCTCGTACCAGATCTCGGTCAACACGCCCTCCGCGTACACCGTGGTGGCGGGCGGCCGGCTGCTCACCCGTACGACCAAGGCCAGCACGACCACCTGGGTGTACGAGCAGTCCGCGCCCACCTCCAGCTACCTGGTCGGCCTCGTGATCGGCATGTACCAGACGGTGCTGCTGGGCGACCCCGGGCTCGGTGGTGTGCCGCAGAGCGCCCATGTGCCGGCGCATCTCCTGCCGCACTTCTCCCGCGACTTCGCCCGGCAGCCCGCCATGATGCAGCTGTTCGAGGAGCTCTTCGGGCCCTATCCGTTCGGCGAGTACGCGGTGGTCGTCGCCGACGAGGAGCTGGACGTCCCGGTGGAGGCCCAGGGCCTCTCCCTCTTCGGCGCCAACCATGTCGACGGCGCGCGCGGCTCCGAGCGCCTCGTCGCCCACGAGCTGGCGCACCAGTGGTTCGGCAACAGCGTCACCATCGCCGACTGGCGGCACATCTGGCTGAACGAGGGGCTGGCGAAGTACGCCGAGTGGCTCTGGTCGGAGCGCTCCGGCGGCCGTTCCGCCGCCGAACAGGCCGCACTCGCCCACCGGATGCTGACCGGGCTGCCCCAGGACCTGAAGCTGGCCGACCCCGGACGCAAGCTGATGTTCGACGACCGTCTGTACGAGCGCGGGGGTCTCACCGTGCACGCAGTCCGCTGCGCCCTGGGCGACACCGCCTTCTTCCGGATGCTGCGCGACTGGGCGACCTTGCACCGCAACGGCGTGGTGACGACCGCCGGCTTCACCGCCCATGTCGCCCGCTACGCGGACGGGCCGGTGGACGATCTGCTCACGGCCTGGCTGCACGAACCCGCCCTCCCGCCTCTGCCCTCCCCCGTGGGCTCCGCGTCGGTACCGGAGCGGCCCGCGTACCCGCCGACGAACGGCGGGTCCACCGACCGGGGCGGGGCCTCCGCGTAGCGGCCGCCGCGACGCCGCCATCCGGTGCCCGGAGCGGGACGCGTGCTCGTACGCCAGGACCGGCCGGCCTTCAGGACGATCCCCGACAGGAAGCTGCCCTGGGCATCTCCCGCGCGTGATCGTGGGCGTGCCTCCGAGCCGGGTCGCAACGCCGCCCCGCATGCGGGGCAGGACGATCTGCGGTACTCCTCGGAGATGAGGAACGGGAGCTTCGGCCGTCGGATCCCGACGTCCCCTGTCCGTCCTTCCGGTGTCGTACGAGACGGAGTCGATCGCCATGGAGCCAGTCGTCACGGTCGGCCTCGACGGCTCGCCCGAAAGCATGGCCGCGGCTCGCTGGGCCGCCGCCGAGGCCGAGCGCCGCAAGGTCACGCTGCGCCTGCTGCACGCCTGGCCCATGCTGGTGCCCGAACCGACCCATGTGCCGTCGGAGGTCGATCAGAACTACTGGGCGAACCGGCTCGTGCACCACGCGCAGGCGGAACTCCAGGCCCGCCACCCGGGCCTCCTGATCGTCGGCAACCTGGTCGCCGACGACGCGCAGAACGCTCTGCTGAAGGCGGCCTCGGAATCCGAGCTGACCGTGCTCGGCTCACTGGGTCTGACTCCCGCCGAGAGCTACTTCCTCGGCTCTGTCAGCACGGCGGTCGTGGCACGGGCCGCGCGGCCCGTTGTTCTGGTCCGCCCCGAGGGGCGCGGAGGGGGCCGGTCCCCCGCGGCTCGTGGCGTCGTGGTCGCGCTGAAACTGCACGGCCCCTGCGACGATCTGCTCGCCTTCGCCTTCGAGACCGCCGCAGCGCGCGGCGTGCCCCTCCAGGTCGTCCATGGCCGAAGCCTGCCGATCCATGCGCGCACTCCCTGGGGCGTGGATCACCACGTCACCAGGGAGATCACGGAGGATGCGCAGAAGCAGCTGGGTCAGGTCCTTCGCCCCTGGCGCGAGAAGTTCCCCGGTCTCGAGCCGGCCGACGCCGTCCGCCTCGAAAGCCCCGCAGAGGCTGTCGTGCGCGCCGCCGAGGGGGCCGAACTGCTTGTCGTCGGCCGCCGCAAGCATCTTCCCGCCCTCGCGCCTCGCCTCGGCCCCGTAGCCCATGCCGCCCTGCACCACGTGCGCTGCCCCGTCGCCGTCGTCCCCCATGACTGAGCCGCCCTACCCCGGGGAGCGGATCACCCCGGTACATCATGACGACGCGTCCGTGCTCCGGACGGGCGTCACCCCTGACCTCCACCCGCTCCCGCGGGCCGAGGTACGCGAGACCCATACCGCGGTCGTGTTCTTCCTCGGCGACCGCGCCTACAAGCTCAAGAAGCCGGTCGACCTGACGTTCCTGGACTACACGACCCTGGAGGCACGGCGGGCCGCGTGCGAGCGGGAAGTCGCTCTCAACCGTCGTTTCGCCCCCGACGTGTACGTGGGTGTGGGCGAGATCCGTGTCCCGCACGCGGACGCCCACGAACCTCTCGTGGTGATGCGCCGCATGCCGGCGCAGCGCCGCCTGTCTCGGCTCGTACGGGAAGGCGCGGCTGTCGACGACGCCCTGCGGTCGGTCGCCCGGCTGCTCGCCACCCTTCACGCGGGCGCGCCCCGCACCCCGGACGTGGACGCGCAGGGGACGCGGGACGCCCTGTCGTCGCGTTGGGAGGCGAGCTTCGCGCAGGTCCGTGCGCTGGCCGCGGACGGCGACGTCGCCTGGGGCGTGGAGGAGATCGAGCAGCTGGTCCGCCGCTATCTCGCCGGACGTGAGCAGTTGTTCGAGATGCGCATCGAGCAGGGCCGGATCGTCGACGGCCACGGCGACCTGCTCGCCGACGACATCTTCTGCCTCGACGACGGGCCCCGCGTCCTGGACTGCCTGGAGTTCGACGACCACCTGCGCTACGTCGACGGTCTCGACGACGCCGCCTTCCTCGCCATGGACCTGGAACAGCTCGACGCGCCGGACCTGGCGGCGTTCTTCCTCGCCCGGTACAGCGAGTACTCCGGCGATCCCGCACCGCCCTCGCTGCGGCATCACTACGTCGCCTACCGCGCCTTCGTCCGTGCCAAGGTCTCCCTCATCCAAGCCCGCCAAGGTGCGCCCGAGGCCGGGCTCGCCGCACGGCGACTGATCAGCACAGCCCTGCGTCACCTGCGCGCCTCCGCCGTCGGCCTGACCCTCGTGGGAGGACTCCCCGGCAGCGGAAAGTCCACCCTCTCCGGTGCGTTGGCCGACCGCCTGGGCGTCACACTGCTCAGCAGCGACCGCCTGCGCAAGGAACTCGCCGGCCTCCCGGCGGACCGGCCCGCTTCGGCCCCCTACGGCCAGGGCCTGTACACGCCCGAGTGGACCGCCACGACCTACGCGGCCCTGCTGGAACGCGCGGCCACCCTGCTGTCCCGCGGCGAGTCCGTGGTCCTCGACGCCACCTGGTCGAACGCCGGACAGCGCGAAGCCGCCCGGCGCGTAGCCGAACGAACCAGCGCCGCCCTCGTGGCCCTGCACTGCCGGGTGCCGGACGGGATGACGGCGGCCCGTCTGGAAAGCCGCGCCGCCGGACCGTCCGATGCCGACCTCGACGTGGCACTCGCCATGGCAGAGCGGGAGCCGCCGTGGACAGAAGCCGTCGCGGTCGACACCAGCGGTCCCCTGGAGGCCGCGGTCTCCCAGGCGCTGACGGCCGTACGCCCGCACGACACCGGCCCCCTCGTCTTCCGCCGCCCCTTCATGGAGCCGGACTAGCGCCGGAAGACACCGATGCGACCGACCCCGGCCAGACCCACAGCAGCACGACTGATCCCATCGACCGGGAGAGCCCGATCCCCCGGTCCCTCGCGAAAAGGAGACGTGATGACCGAGAACATCGCCCCGAACGAGCATGAGAGGCTTCGCATCCTTGAGGCTCAGGTGCAGGTCCTGGCGCAGGCTGTCAGAGCGCTGGCCGAAGGGCTGGAGGAGATCCCCTCGGAGGACGCCGACAGGGAGAGGCAGGCGGCTCGCGGCGCCCGGCTGGCACACGAACTGCTCCTGTCCCAGGGACTGTAGGAACCAGGCTGATGAAGGTCTCCGAAGCGATGAGCCATCCGGCGGTGTCCGTGCCCACGAGGACACCGCTGGGACGGGTCGCCCGGGAGATGGCCGAGTACGGGGTCGGTTCCGTGATGATCACCGAGGGCGACGCCCTCCGTGGCATCGTCACCGACCGCGACCTCGCCGTGGGCGCTCTCGCCAGGGGTCTCGACGCGGACGAGGTGATCGATTCGGTGATGACCTCGCCCGTCATCACGGTGGACGTCACCGATGACATCCATGTGGCCTACCGGACCTTCCGCAGGTCCGGGTTCCGTCGCCTCCCCGTCCTGGACGGTCACCGGGTCGTGGGCGTCCTGACTGTGGACGACATGCTCATCGACGTCTTCCAGCGGTTGGCCGACCTCCTGGGCCCGGTCGCCTGGAGCGTCCTCGAGGAACCCCCCGGGCCTCCTTCCACGGACCCCCGTCCACGCGGGGCCTGACGGCGAGGACGCCTGGTTGCTCGTCCCTTGACGCCCCCGGGAACGCGCGTCGGTTCCCGCCGTGCGACGCGGAACCGTGCTCACACGGGCCGGGCTGCGGCTGCCCGCCCGTACCGTGCCCTGGGCGTGGGCGGCGTCCTCGCGAGGGGCCGGGACGCCGTGCAGGGGGCAGCCGGCCCTCCGCGGGGAACGGCCGGGAAGGACGTCACCGCGCGGGACCGTGCGCGGGCAGCTCCCTGAGCTGTCCGGCGATGTCGTCAGCCCAGGCCTCGACCGCCGCCCAGTCCCGGTGGTCTCCGTATCGACAGCCGAGCAGACGGAAGAGCACGGCCCCTCTGCGGTCCAGGTGTTCGCGCCGGATCACGCCCGAGAACCGCCGGTGCTCCCGGGGACGGACGGCGTCGACGAGGGCGGCGATACGCGGCTGCACCGCACGGTCGGCCAGCAGGCGCAGCGGTCCGGGCAGAGCGGCGGACATGCCGACACTGAACATCCACACCGGCTGTTCACGCAACTGCTCGGTCCTGTCTCGGACGACGGCTTCCGCAGAGGGCAGCCAGGCCCCGTCATGAACGGCGCTCCCCATCACGAGCGCGTCGGCCTGCTGGGGCCACGGCCCGCCTGGGTCCGCGTCCAGCGGCCGCACCTCGACACGGTGACCGTGCGTTCTCAGCCGACCGCCGATCCGCGAGGCGATCTCCTGCGTGGAGTGATGCTCGGAGGCGTACAGGATCCGCACGGAAACCATGGCGCTTCCTCCGTGTCCGGTCCGGCTCGGGGCAGACTGGTGTGCATCGCCCGGACTTCCTGCGGCTCTTCCGTGATCGCCTCCTCGGTCGTACCGGGCGTGCACGCAGGGGCAGACGTCCCTCTTGCAGGATCGGCGTTTCCCGCGCCATCGGCATTGCGACAGGGGCAGCATGACCTGCTCCACCGTCACGGTGTGCCGTGTCGAGGACTGTCGCGTTCCCACAGGGGAAGGCACTCGACCGCACAGGGCGAGCGAGCCGCGCAGCTTCGTCATCCAGGGCGCCGCACACGCGAGCGACGCCCGCCGCCCGGCACCGTTCGGCCCCGGCCCGGGACCGTTCGGCCCTGTTCCGGGGACGGCGGCCACGCGGAAGGTGAGGAGTGGTGACCTCCGGTCCCGACCGAACCGACCGCCGGAGAGGGCGAACCGCCATGGCACTCCAGCGGTCGACGGAGCCGGATGGGCCGACCGCAGGAGGCACACCATGAACGCCCCGAGAGCGGCGCGACGTGAGCCGGGCGTGGATGGCGTGTGGGGCGGTGCCGTCCCGCAGCGTACGGAAAGGACGGGAGCTGAGTGGCGTGTCGAACGTGACGACCACCGACCTCTACGAGGTCACCATGGCCCTCTCCTACCTCCGCGAGGGCATGCGCTCACCTGCCACGTTCAGCCTCTTCGTACGGGATCTGCCGCCGGGTCGTGGATTCCTCGTCGCCGCCGGTCTGGAGCCCGCGCTCGACTATCTCTCGGGCTTCACGGTCGGCCCGGCGGACGTCAGGGACTTCGCCGAGGCGCTGCACCGCGGGGAACAGGATCTGCGCCCGCTCGTCGGGCTCCGGTTCGACGGAGAGGTGCGGGCCGTACCCGAGGGAACGATCGTCCTCGCCGACGAGCCGCTCCTGGAGGTGACCGCGCCGCTGCCGCAGGCACAGCTCGTCGAGACCTTCCTGCTGTCGCTGGTCTGCCACCAGACCGCCGTCGCCTCGAAGGCCGCTCGCTGTGTGCTCGCGGCCGGGGGTCGTCCCGTGATCGACTTCTCGCTGCGTCGCAGCCACGGTCCGCAGGCCGGCATGGTCTCGGCGCGGCTCGGGGCACTGGTGGGGTTCGCGGGCACGAGCAACGTGGCCGCGTCCGTCCGGTACGGGATCCCGGCGTCCGGCACGATGGCCCACTCGTACGTCGAGGCGTTCCCGAGCGAACTCGACGCCTTCCGGGCCTTCGCCCGGGCGCACCCCGGGCCCGTCACGCTGCTCGTCGACACGTACGACACCGAGCGCGGCGTACGGACCGCCGCGCGTGTCCTGGATGAGCTGGGCGCTCCGGACGGATGCGCGATCCGTCTCGACAGCGGCGACCTCGGCATGCTCGCACGGCGCGCCCGCGCCCTCCTCGACGAGGCGGGACTGCCGCGGGTGCGGATCATCGCCAGCGGCGGACTCGACGAATACGCGGTCGACGCGCTCGTACGGTCCGGCGCACCGATCGACGTGTACGCCGTCGGCACGAAGGTGGGCGTTTCCGCCGACGCCCCGTACCTCGACGCCGCCTACAAGCTCGTCGCGTACGACGGACGGCCGGTCATGAAGCTGTCGTCCCACAAGGTCACCGCCCCCGCACCCAAGCAGGTCTTCCGCCGGCACGGCCTCCTGGACGTCATCGGGCTGCGTGACGAGCCGGCCCCGGCCGGGACGGAGCCGCTCCTGCGGACCGTGATGCGCGACGGCCGCAGGATCGGGCCACGCCCTTCGCTCGCCTCTGCCCGCACCCGTTTCGAGACGGACCTAGGACAGGCACCGGAGGCGGCGCGGCGCATCGACGCACCGCGGGCACCGACGGCCTCCGTGTCACCACGTCTGGCAGCCCTGACGGACGAGGTGAGGCAGCGCATCGCCACCACGACCGGGAGTGACCCGCCATGAGGCACCGCAGCGTCGCCGATCTGATGACCCCCACGGCGGTGAGCGTCCGCCCCGACACCCCCCTCAAGGAGATCGCCCGGCTGCTCGACGAGTTCGACATCACCGCCGTATGCGTCGTCGACGAGGCGAACCACCCGCTCGGGGTGGTGTCCGAACGTGATCTCGTCCGCCACCAGGCGACGGGCGGCGGAGGGAACAGCGCCGGCGAACTGATGTCGAGTCCGGCCGTGCCGGCCCGGCCGGAGTGGAACGTGGTGCGCGCGGCCCGGGTGATGGACCGGCGGGGCATCAAGCGGCTGCCGGTCGTGGACGAGGAGGGCGTGGTCGTGGGAGTACTCAGCCGCAGCGACCTGATCCAGCTCTTCCTCCGCCGCGATCACGCGATCCAGGAGGAGATCGTCGAGGACGTCCTCGCCCGCACACTGCGCCTGGCCCCTTCCTCCGTGAACGTCGATGTCGCCGAGGGCGTCGTGACCCTCAGCGGCACCCTGCCCCGACGCAGCCGGGCACCGGTGGTCGTGCGGCTGTGCGGCAGCGTGGACGGCGTCGTGAGCGTCGTCGACAGGCTCCGCCACGACGATTGACCGTTCCGCGCCCCCCCACGGAACCACGCCCCATCGACGGCCATGCCGCAGGCTCAGGCGGGTGCGTAGGTCAGGCAGTCGACATCGGTCTGCCGGTAGCCGACGGTGATGCCCGGGGCACGGCATTCGAGGTCGGCGTTGTGCCGGCAGTCGGACATCTTGCAGGCACCGACACGGCCGGTGGCGGTCGGGTCTCCGCCCTTGGACGGTGCGGTGAGGAAGGTGTCGCAGTGTGCGTGCCCGGGCCCGGGGTCTCCCACGGTGATGGCCAGGGCGTGGCAGGCGTGATCCCGGTTGTAGGCGCAGTCCTCGACCGCGCACTCGTTCACGACAGGCATGTCCATGATGGCGTCCTTCTGGTTCGCGTCTCGTCCCGCTCGTCGGGGGTGAGCTGCAGGTGAGCGGCTTCAGCGCCGCTCACCTGCCTGTGTCGAGCGTGACCGCACATGGCGTCGGCGGCCAGCGGGCTTCCACCGGTCGGCGCAATCCGCTGCCGGCCGCCGGGGCCCCGCGTTCATGGGGAACACGTCGGACGGACCACGACCTCCCGTGCGGACACCTGTGCGCCGTCGCACCAAGGGCCATCACTGCTGTGGCGGTGCCGGGCCGTCTGACCCCGCCCGGCAGCCGGGCGGGGTCGCGAGGACGTCGTACGGGACGGTCGGGACCGGTGCGCGCTCCGGACCCGAGATGACGCACCGCGAGCGGTTTCCACGGCTGGGGCGCGTCGTCCCGGCGGACGCCCGCCTCTGGGCGGTGATCAAGATCGCTCGTCATCACACCCGACCTGGGAGGACCCGGCCGCGACCGTCGTGGCGGCCCGCGCGCTCGGGGTCGGTGGCCTCGTCTTCCAGATCCTGGACCAACGCCCTCTCCCAGACCCACCGGGACGGGGACCTTGTGTCGTGGGACTGATGCGTACAGTGCATGCCGGGAGCCAGGGCCGGGGGGGAGGTGTTACAACTGGGGTTGTGAGCCCGTCTCGTGTCTCGTGCCCGGCGTACCGGTGCGCTCGAACCTAGGCAGAAGATTCGGAAGCGTCGCCGGACAGGTCTTCGTCCTTCAGGTGGCGATCGTGGTGCTGCTCTCCGCCGGGGCCTTGCTGGCTCTGGTGCTGCAGTCGCGGTACGACATCGACCGCGAAGCACGCAACCGGTCGGTTTCCGTGGCCCAGACCTTCGCGAACTCCCTGGGCCTGCAGGAAGCGCTGAGCTCGCCGGACCCGTCCGCGGTCCTGCAGCCTCTCGCCGAGGAGACACGCAAGGACGCAGGCGTGGACTTCATCGTGGTGATGGACACCAACGGTATCCGCTACAGCCACCCCCAGCCCGAACGCATCGGCGAGCGGTTCGTCGGCACGATCGAGCCCTCGCTCGCCGGCCAGGTGCACACCGAGAGCGTCGACGGGCCGCTCGGCAAGGAGATCCAGGCGATCGTCCCGGTCACCTCGCCCGAGGGCGAGGTCGTCGCCCTGGTCTCGGCGGGTCTGACGGTGGAGAGCGTGACCGGCATCGCCGACCGTCAGCTTCCGGTCATCCTCCTGGCCATCGCCATCGGTCTGGCTCTGGCCACCGTCGGCTCGGCGCTGATCAGCCGAAGACTGCGCCGCCAGACCCACGGGCTCGGCACGCAGGAGATGACCCGCATGTACGAGCATCACGCCGCGGTGCTCCACGCCGTCCGTGAAGGGGTACTGATCACCGACGGCGACGGACGACTACTCCTGGCGAACGACGAGGCCGGACGGCTGCTCGGCCTGCCGGACGACGCCGAAGGACGCCCCGTCGACGAGGTCGGCATGGATCGCCGAATGGCGGAACTGCTGCTGTCCGGCCGGGTGGCCACCGACGAGGTGCTGGAGGCCGGGGACCGGCTGCTCGTGGTCAATCAGCGGCCCACCCGCCCACGGGGCGCGGCGGTCACCATCCGCGACTCCACCGAGATGCAGCTCCTGAGCAGCCGGGCGGAGTCGGCCCGCAGGCGGCTCAAGGTGCTCTACGACGCCGGAGGTGACATCGGCACCACCCTCGACGTCGTGCGCACCGCGGAGGAACTGGCCGACGTCGCCGTTCCCCAGTTCGCGGACTTCGTCACGGTCGACCTGGCCGACCCGGTACTCAAGGGCGACGAGCCCGGTCCAGGCGCCGACATGCGGCGCACCGCGGTCAGCGGCATCCGCGCCGATCACCCGCTGTACCCGCTCGGCAGCCTGATCGAATTCCTGCCGTCCACGCCGCAGGCCCGCGGATACGGCACGGGCACACCCGAACTCGTGCCCGATCTCCATGACGCGCCGGGCTGGCACGCCCAGGACGCGCCGCGGGCGTCGGCGATCGTCGACTACGGGATCCACTCGCTCATCGCGGCTCCGCTGAAGGCGAGGGGCGTCGTACTCGGGGTCGTCAACTTCTGGCGGTCGCAGAAGCCGGAGCCGTTCGACGAGGACGATCTGTCCCTGGCCGAGGAGCTCGTCGGCCGCGCCGCGGTCACCATGGACAACGCCCGCCGCTACACCCGCGAACACAATCTCGCCGTGACGCTCCAGCGCAGCCTGCTGCCGCAGGGTCTGCCCGAGCAGAGCGCCGTGGACGTCGCGCACTTCTACCAGCCCGCCCAGTCCGGAGTGGGCGGGGACTGGTTCGACGTGATCCCGCTGCCGGGCAGCCGTGTGGGGCTCGTCGTCGGAGACGTCGTCGGGCACGGTCTGCACGCCGCGGCCACCATGGGGCGGCTGCGCACGGCCGTGCACAACTTCTCCTCCCTGGACCTGCCGCCCGACGAACTCCTCGCCCGTCTCGACAACCTCGTCCAGCGCATGGACCAGGAAGGCGACAGCGCCGCCACGGACGGCGGGGTCCTGGGCGCGACCTGCCTGTACGCCGTCTACGACCCGGTCTCCCAGAACTGCACCATGGCACGGGCAGGACATATGCCACCGCTTGTGGTCGCCCCGGACGGCACGACGACGATCTCGGAACTGCCGGCCGGTCCGCCGCTGGGGCTGGGAGGCATGCCGTTCGAGAGCGTGGAACTGCGGCTGCCGGAAGGAAGTCAGCTCGTCCTGTACACCGACGGGCTGGTCGAGGAGCGGAGCCGGGACATCTCCGAGGGCCTGGAAAGGCTGCGCACGGCGCTGAGCCACCCCGGCCGGGACCCGCAGGCCAGCCTCCGCGCCGTACTCGACGCCCTGCTCCCCAGCCGGCCCTCCGACGACATCGCCCTGCTCATCGCCCGGACACGGACCCTGGGCCCCGACCGGGTCGCGGAATGGGACGTCCCGTTCGACCCGAGCGAGGTCGGCGCCGTACGCGGCCTCGCGGCCGAGCAACTCGAGGAGTGGGGCCTGCAGGAACTCGCCTTCACCACGGAACTGATCCTCAGCGAGCTCATCACCAACGCCATACGGTACGGCGCCGCGCCGGTTCGCGTTCGTCTGTTGCGCGATCGCACTCTGACCTGCGAGGTGTGGGACGGCAGCAGTACCGCCCCACACATGCGGTACGCCGCCACCATGGACGAGGGAGGCCGCGGACTGTTCCTGGTGGCGCAGCTCAGCGAGCACTGGGGCACCCGGTACACACCGGAAGGCAAGGTCATCTGGGCCGAACAGGTCCTGCCCGCAGCCGGCAGTTCCCTCCCCTAGAGCACGGTTCTGCCGCTGACCGGCAGGAAGCTACGGGTGGTGGTGAGGGTGGGGCTGGACCGGCTCCTCCAGATACTCGGGGCACTCGGGGTTGCGGCACGGGCCCGGCCCCCAGACCGGGACGAAGAGCCCGAGAGTCTTGTGGCGGCGCTTGACCACGGCGTCGACGTTCTGCTTGCAGACCGGGCAGAAAAGCTTGCCTTGCGGCCCGACCTCATGCTCCTTTTTACCCATTTTTTAACGATAGTCGTGCGGTGGGGATACCGGAAGCCGGTCCTGGCGGTCAACCGTCGTCGGGCGGGGTGAGTTCATCGCGAGGGTGTGGCTGGTCGTCGCCGGGTCCGGGGTCTCCGCCCGCCCGTGGGCGCGGGCCCTCCGTGGAGGCGGTGGCGTCGGGGTTCGGGCGGCTGGCGGACCGCCCGCGCTCCGGGTTCTCCGCGTTGGGCGGCGTGTTCGTGGCCGGAAGGCGCAGGCTGAAGACAACGGACGTGGCGAGGATGGCGGCGATGACCGCGAGGCTGACGGGGGAGGGGATCTCCGGGACCGCCGGGCTGATCATTTTGTGGGATGCCTGGAGGATCAGCTTGACGCCGATGAAGGAAAGGATGACCGCGAGCCCGGTGTTGAGGTAGTGGAAGCGGTCCAGCAGACCGGAGAGCATGAAGTACAGGGCCCGCAGGCCCAGGATGGCGAAGGCGTTGCTGGTGTAGACGATGAAGGCGTCGTCGCTGACCGCGAGGACGGCCGGGACGCTGTCGACGGCGAAGATCAGGTCGGCCGCCTCGATGGCCGCCACCACGGCGAGCAGCGGCGTGGCCACGCGCTTGCCTGCCTCCTTGACGAAGAACTTCGCTCCCGCGTACTCGTCCCGCACCGGGACGATCTTTCGCAGCGCCCGCACGGCGAAGCTCTTGCCCGGGTCGAAGGTGTCGTCCTCCTCTTTCAGCAGTTTGTAGGTGCTCCAGAAGAGGACGGCGGCGAAGACGAAGAGGATCGCCGTGAAACGGCTGACCACGGCCACGCCGAGGGACAGGAAGATCCCGCGGAAGACGAGGGCGCCGATGACGCCGAAGAACAGCACGCGGTGCTGGTAGGCACGGGGCACCTTGAAGTAGCCGAAGATCACGGCGAAGACGAAGAGGTTGTCGACCGACAGGCTCTTCTCCAGCAGCCAGGCCGTCGTGTACTCGGTACCGGCGGTCGTCCCGAGGACGAGGAAGACCACGGCGCCGAAGACGAGGGCCAGGCCCACCCACAGGCCGCTCCAGGCGGCTGCCTCCTTGAAGCCGATGATGTGCGCGGTGCGGTGGGCCAGCAGGTCCACCGCCAGCGACACGACCACCGTCGCGGCGAACGCCGCCCACAGCCAGAACGGGACATCGAGCACGCCGGCCACACTCCCCGCGGCCGGCGAAGGAGGGTCACCGGCCCTTCCTACGATTCTGCGGCACGGCGCGCCGCACCGCTGCCCTGGGGCGCGTGCCCGGCTCGTACGAGAAGCGGGGAGACAAGGAGCCCGCACCCCCGCGGGTCGTCGGCATCGACCCGGAGGACGAGGATCCGGTTCCGGTCAGGAACTCGGCCGCTACGGTGTCGGCGGGTTCGCGAACCGCAAGCTCGTCCGCAGCGCCGGCCGAGCGTCGGGCGTCAGGCTCCGCCCGGTGACCCACGGCACCGAATCGGTGGCGCGGGTCACTGCCGTTCCCGCACGTCTGCGGTTCGGGCGGTCCACGTCAGGCGCCGGCCCGGCGCCTGCCCCGCACACGGCGCGGGTACGGGAAGAGCCGCGGAGAGCGTTTCGCGGCCACGTCCTCGACCCAGCCGAAGGCCAGCACCAGCAGACCGGTCAGGGGGATCGCCACGATGAGCGGAAACCACTGGCTGCTCAGCAGCCACCGGAAGTGCTCGTAGAAGAAGCCGACGGACCAGAGGGGGTCGATCAGCGGGATGGCGGCGACCAACGCGGCCTGGTGCCAGAGGTAGACGCTGACAGCGCGTGAGTTGAGCAGGCTGACCAGGCCGTTCCAGCGCTCCAGCGGTCGGGGCCACTGCTCCCAGGAGGGACTGACGTGGAGCAGGATGGCGACGAAGCCGAAGGACCACAGGGCCTGGGCTATCGGCCAGCTCTCGATGTCGGTGTGCACGGTCGGATCGACCGGTCGGGTCTGGAGGTACCACCAGCCGGCCACCATGATCAGCGGCGCGACGGACGGCACGACGTACTGCGGGAGCTTCTTGAGCAGGCCCTCCTGGTGAGCCATGCCGAGGATCCAGCAGGAGCCGAAGGTGGCGAAGTCGCTGAGGTTCTCCCAGACCCGGCCGTAGAGGAACTCCTGGTCGATGAGGAACGTGTTCATGACGATCGCCAGTGCGAGCGGCGCGGACAGCGTGACCACCGGCATCCGGCGCAGGGCCCACAGCATCAGCGGTGACAGCAGGACGAACCAGAGGTACGCGCGGAGGTACCAGAGCGGGACGATGACCTGCACCGCCCAGCCCTGCCCCACGAGATGGTCGAAACCGTTCAGCGATTCGGCGTAGGGCGGAGTGCCCAGCGGCACGATCCAGAACAGCAGCTTGCCCCACCACCAGTTGGGGTGCCCCTCGGCGTCGGGCCCTCCGCCGTCGAGAAGCTGGGCGGTGAGCAGGATCGCGCCGAACAGCCACATCGGCGGCAGCAGTCGGCGCAGTCGGCCCCGGATGACGCCGAGTGCGGGCCGGTTGAGCGAACGGACCATCAGCGAACCGGCCAGCGCGAACATCACGCCCATGGACGGGAAGAGGACGGGCAGCCAGAACCAGCCGAAGTTGTGGTAGAACACCACGCGAACCAGCGCCAGGGCGCGCAGCAGGTCGAAATAGCGGTCCCGGCCGCCCTTGGCCCTGGACGGTGCCGTGGGGTCCGCCCCCGGCTCCTGCTTACCTTCCCGGCGCAGAACGGCAACGCGCAGCCGGAGGGTGTCCTGGGTGTCCACGGACTCGAAGGGTGCGGTCATGATCAGGCCTCCACCGGTGCGGCGACCTCGCCGGTGCGCCGGAGCTTCTGCCAGCGCAGTCGGCCACCGGTCAGCGCCGTGATCACGGACTGCAACAGGACGATGTACATGAGCTGCCGATAGACCAGCTGCTGGATCGGCAGGCTGATCAGGTGCAGGGGCTTCTCGCCGTCCAGCCGGAAGGCGTACCAGGACAGCAGGGCCTGGAGCAGGATGAAGCCGCCCCAGCTGGCGAGGGTGATCGGGGCGTCCGCGAACAGCACGCCGTACAGCAGGAACATGTCGACCAGCGGCGCGAGCAGCGGGGCGACCACGCCGAACAGCACGACGAGCGGCAGCCCGAGCCGGCCGAAGCGCCCGGCCGGACCGCGGGAGGTCACGGCGCGCCGGTGCTTCCACATCGCCTGCATGCTGCCGTAGCTCCAGCGGTATCGCTGAGACCAGAGCTGCTGAAGGCTGGCGGGGGCCTCGGTCCAGGCTCGGGCGCGCTCGGCGTAGACGATCCGCCAGCCGTCGCAGAGCACCGCCATGGTGATGTCGGTGTCCTCGGCGAGGGTGTCGTCGCTCATCCCACCGACCCGCCGCAGGGCTTCCTTGCGGAACGCGCCGACCGCGCCGGGGATGGTGGGTATGACGTTGAGCATGTCGTACATCCGGCGGTCCAGGTTGTGGCCGAGGACGTACTCGATGTGCTGCCAGGCGCCGATCAGGCTCTCCCGGTTGCCGACCTTGGCGTTGCCCGCGACCGCGCCGATCGCCCGGTCGCCGAAGGGCTGGACCAGCTCGCGCACCGTGGACGGCTCGAAGACGGTGTCGCCGTCCATCATCACGATGATGTCGTGCGACGCGGCCGCGATACCGGTGTTGAGCGCGGTGGACTTGCCGCCGTTGGCCTGGCGGATCAGCCGGACGAACGGCAGGGCCATCGCCTCCACGATGTCCGCCGTGCCGTCCGTGGAGCCGTCGTCGATGACGATGACCTCGATCGGATAGTCACTGGCGGCCAGCGAGTTGAGGGTGTTCGCGATGCACTCGCGTTCGTTGTAGGCCGGGACGAGGACGGTGACCGGCTCGGTGACGGGTGGTCCCCACGCGTCCCGCCGCCGGGAGCGCCGGGCGTGGAGCGGCGCGAGGACCAGCATCAGCGCGAACCGGCCGAAGTTGAGGAAGCCGACGACGGCCAGCAGCGCGACCAGCACCGGCAGGGTGAGCACGGCGGCCTGGCTGGCCCAGATGAAGCACTTGCCCGCCCACAGCTGGTAGCCGTGCACCGGCACGGTGGCGTCGGTGGCGCCGAGCGCCTCGGAGACCGTGGCGAAGCGGTACCCCTCGCCCTGGAGCTTCTCGATGATCTGCTCGAGCGCGGCGAGGGTCTCGGTGCGGTCGCCACCCGCGTCGTGCAGCAGGATCAGCTCGCCCGCGCCGGGCTTGCGCGGCATCGCCGCCTTGACGATCGCGTCGACGCCGGGGCGCTTCCAGTCCTCGGTGTCGCGGTCGATGAACGCCGTGAGGTAGCCGCGGGAACCCACGTGCTTGATCACCGGGTAGTTCCAGTTGTCGAGCGCCGAGGCGTCGGAGGAGTACGGCGGGCGGAACAGCGCGCTGTGGACGCCCGCGACGCCGGCCAGCGCCAGTTGGGTCTGCGCCAACTCCCAGCTGATCCGGGTTTCGGACTGGTACGCCAGATCGGCATGGGTGAAGGTGTGCACACCGATCTCGTGGCCCTCCGCGACGATCTGCCGGATCAGCTCCGGGTGGCGCGTGGTCATCGCGCCGGTCACGAAGAAGACCGCGTGGACGTCGTGGGCCGCGAGCACGTCCAGGATCTTCGGGGTCCACTCCGGCGAGGGACCGTCGTCGAAGCTCAGAACCACGGTGTGGTCGGGGATCCGGTAGCTCACCGGGCGCTCGTCCCCGTCGCCGCGCGCGTCGATGATCGGGCCGCCCTTGAGCAGGTTGGGCGGCACCCTCGTCTTGTCGACCGAGACCGCGATCCGGTCGTCGTGGAAGGCCTCGTTGGTGGCGAGGCCGCGCAGGACGAGGAGCGCGAGCAGGCAGGCCAGCAGGGACAGCGGCATGAAGAAGCGCAGCGGCGGCGCGGCCAGTCGGCGTGGTCTCAGCAGGGACTGCCGACGACGCTGGTGGCGGGACAAGGACGCTCCTGGAGATGGGTGGTGCGGACGATCAGGCACGCGACGCGGCCGGCCCGCAGGCGTTGCTCCGGGGGCACTGCGTTGCGGTATGTCGTGGAATGTCGCGACGTTCGGCGTGGAGGCCGAGCTTTTCGAGCGGGTTGGACCGCGCCCTCTACGGCCAGGAGGGAGACAGGGGGCCCCTGGTGGGCATGTACGCGGGCTTCGGCGGAATCTCCATCGCCGGGGCCTCCGACTGCACGCCGATCAGGCTGCCGCCCATGGCGACAGCCAGGATCGCGCCGACCACGGAGACCGGCCAGCCGAAGCGCCGGAACAGGCGGCTGCGCAGACCTGACTGGTCGACGAACACCGGTGCCGGAGCAGGCTCCTGGGGGCTGGATTCGGACACGCCGGACTGTGCCGGGTATGCCGGTCCACGCCTGAAGGATGTGGAGATTTGGCGCATCTGGTGTGGCCTTTTTGTGCAGGGACGTAGACGGCTGAATCGTAGAGCGCACCGTAGCGGAGGACTCTGATCGACTGGTGTGTGATATCCGCTTTTGACATGATCTGATCGAATGCCGTAACCGGATCGGTATGTCGACGAGCATGTCCCCACCCACGAACGGCCCGTCGGGCACACACGGCGAGGGTGGCTGGAACCTTTCGCTAGGATGACGGCTCAATTCATGTGATCAGCGTTCGCCCCCGTGCGCGGGGCGTGCCCAGACGTCGCCCCTGCGCCCCAAGGAGCCTGCGTGAGCCAGCCCCGCCGCACCTCTCGTCGCCGCGCGTGGACGGCGCTCACGCCGCCCGCCCTCCTGTGCGTACTCGCCGCGTGTTCCGCCGATCCCGCGGCCGGCGGGGGCGTCGACGACGCCGGGCCCGCGCGGAGTGCCTCGCCGACGCCCACCGGACCGCCGGGAACCCTGTTCGACAGCTTCAACTACACCGGCGCCGACGACCCTTCCCTCGCCGCGCACGGGTGGGCGATCCGTACCGGCGGGGGCGGCCCCGGGATCAAGGACACCTGGAGCGCCGACGGCGCCGCCTTCCCCGTCGACCCGACGGCCGAGGGGGGCAAGGTCCTACGACTCCGCTCCTCCACCGACGGCACCGAGCAGGGCACCACGCAGGTCGAGGTTCACACCACGAGCCGGAACTTCTTCACGGGAACCTTCGCCGCCCGGGTCCACCTCAGCGACAAGCCCACGAGCGGACGCGACGGCGACCACGTCGTCCAGGCCTTCTTCCCGATCTCCCCCTCGGACTCCTCGGAGAACTACAGCGAACTCGACTTCGAATACCTGCCGAACGGCGGCTGGGGTTCGGTGGGTCCGCAGCTCGACAACGTCAGCTGGTACAAGGCCGACCCGCCGGACCGGGTCCACAACACCCTCAAGCGGCGAATGGAGGGCTGGCACACCATGGTGATCACCGCCATGGACGGAAAGGTCACCTACTCCCTGAACGGCGAGGAGCTGTTCACCAGCTCCGGCAAGTACATCCCGCGCGAGCAGATGGACATCCACTTCAGCAACTGGCTCATCGACCTCCCCTTCACCGGCGGCCCGCGTACCTGGGACATGAAGGTCGACTGGGTCTACTACAAGGCCGACGAGGCCGTCTCCCCGGCGGACATCCAGAAGACGGTGGACGGCTTCCACAGCACCGGCACCGGCTACGTCAACACCGTCCCCAAGCCCTGACCCCACCCACCGCACGGCCGCCCCCGCTACGTGCCGCTCACCGAACGGGAGGTCACCTACCTCCTGGAGGACCGCAGGCGGACTTCACCCGCGATGTGCCCACCGAGTTCGGTCTCGCCGTGGGCGCGGCCATCGTTCTGCCGTCGCGAGCGGAAGCCTGGCCGGATCGGCCTTCCGGTGCGGGGCGGGAGGCACGGGTCACCCACCGCGACCCAGCAGGACTGAGCGGGCGCGGGCGGCCCCGCCCCACGGAGCGCACGTCGACCGAGTCAAGGTGCGCTCCGGTCGGTCACGTGCGCTGGCCCCCGACTGGTCCCCAGAAACGATCAAGGGGCTGTTTCAGATCTCTCTGAAACAGCCCCTTGATCTGCGACTCTTTCGAGTCGGGACGACAGGATTTGAACCTGCGACCCCTTGACCCCCAGTCAAGTGCGCTACCAAGCTGCGCCACGTCCCGATGCCCGTCTGACCTGGGGTTTCCCCGGGCCGAACGCGCATGAGAACAATACCGCACTTCCCCGGGTGGTCACGAACCGCTTTACGGAGTTGACCTCGACCAAGCTTGAGGTTGCACCGTATGTGCCATGACGACCACGGACGTCGACCGGCTTCACGGCCTCATGGGCCTGATGACCGGCGACGAGAAGCACTCGCCCGCCGCCACCTCCACCCTCGACGCGCTCTGGGTCCTCTACGACCAGGTGCTCCGCGTCTCACCCGAGAACGTCGGGCGCCCCGACCGGGATCGGTTCCTGCTCTCGAAGGGGCACGGGCCGATGGCGTACTACGCCGTCCTCGCCGCCAAGGGCTTCCTCACCGAAGAGCTGCTCACCGGCTTCGGCTCGTACGACTCACCCCTCGGACACCACCCCGACCGGACCCTCGTGCCGGGTGCCGAGATCGGCAGCGGGTCGCTGGGGCACGGGTTGCCGCTGGCCGTCGGGAGCGTGCTCGGGCTGCGGGCGCAAGGGCTCACCGAACCCCGCGTGTGGGTGCTCATCGGCGACGCCGAGCTGGACGAGGGCAGCAATCACGAGGCCATCGCCTACGCGGGGCCGGCCGGCCTGGAGCAGCTGCACACGCTGGTGATCGACAACAGCTCCGCCACCTACGACTGGCCAGGCGGGATCGCCTCGCGGTTCGAGGCCGCCGGATGGTCCGCCGAGACCGTCGACGGCCGTGATCACGGGGCGCTGTACGCCGCGTTCACCGCGCCCCACCCCGGACGTCCGCGCGCCGTCGTCGCCCGCGTCGAGCCCAAGAACGCCTGACCCCCTCCGAGGAGAACCACACCATGGACACGATGCGCGACCGCTTCATCTCGACCACCGGCCGACTCCTCGACGAGGACCCGCGCCTCGCGCTCGTCCTCGCCGAGATCAGCATGGACGGGTTCCGGCAGGCGCAGCGCCGTCATCCGCACCGCGTGATCAACGTCGGCATCCGGGAGCAGTTGCTGATCGGCGCGGGCGGTGGGCTGGCACTGACCGGGATGCGGCCCGTGCTGCACACCTTCGCGAGCTTCCTGGTCGAGCGCCCCTTCGAGCAGCTCAAGCTGGACTTCGGCCACCAGGGAGTGGGCGGCGTCCTGGTGAGCGCGGGCGCGTCGTACGACTGGCCGGCCGGCGGCCTGACCCATATGGCGCCCGGCGACGTGGCCCTGCTCGACACCCTCGACGGCTGGACGGTCCACGTCCCCGGCCATCCGGACGAGGCGGAGACGCTGCTGCGCCAGGCCGTCGAGGGCGACGACCTCGTCTACGTACGGCTCTCGCTGCAGTCCAACACCGCGCCCCGCCCGGTCACCCCCGGTTTCAGCACCGTCCGCGAGGGGCGCGACGGTGTCGTCGTCGCCGTCGGACCCATGCTGGACAACGTCCTGGCCGCGACCGAGAACCTGGACGTGACCGTCCTCTACGCCACCACCGTCCGCCCCTTCGACGCCGAGGCCCTGCGACGCGCGGTCGGCGCGGCGCGCCCGGACGTCGTCCTGGTCGAGCCGTACCTCGCCGGCACGTCGAGCGCCGCCGCCAACGACGCCCTCGACACCCTCCCCCACCGCGTCCTCGGGCTCGGTGTCGCCCGCCGCGAGCTGCGGAAGTACGGCACGATCGAGGAGCATCTGGCGGGCCACGGCCTCGACCCGGCCGGACTGCGCGAGCGCGTCACGGGCTTCCTCGGCCGTTGACTCAGCCCTGGTCCGGGGGCACGCCCACCTCCGGGTACTGATCCCGGAGGCTGCGCGGTGCCGCCTGGCGCCAGGAATCGGCCAGGATGGCGCGGAGCTCGTCCTCGTCGTCGAGGGCCCCGATCCGGACACGTACCCAGGCGTAGCCGTCGTCGTGGCCCTCGCGGACGAAGAACTTGGCGGGCTCGGACGCGAGGAGTTCCGCACGCTCCTCCTTGGGGCATTTCACCCCCATCGCCTGGTCGTCGTCGTCCAGCGACGCGAAGATCCTTCCGCCCGGGCCCGCGCGGAAGGTGGGCATGCCCCAGGCGAGCTTCTCGACCGCCCCGGGCAGCGAGAGCGCGACGCGGCGTACGTCGTCGGCAGTGGTCATACGACGACCGTACGACCCACCACTGACACCTACACCCGGGGCAGGGACGCACGGCGACACGCACACGGCGCGCCGCGGCGGCGCGTGCGCCTGTCACTCCCCGTCACACGCCACGGCGCTGCCTCGCACGACCGCGCGCCGCCTCCACCGCCGTCACGAGGGGGTGCGCCAGCGCCCCGGCCCCGGATTCCGGCGCCGTCCGGAATCGGCGCTTCCTCCGCGAGGCCGCCCCCATGGTGAACAGGTGGCACATGAGGTGATCCGACCTGCCTCACCGCCATATGACCGGCATTTTCTTGCCTTTGGCATGTGGCAGAAAGATGCCCAAGGGTATGCCCTGGTGACCCACCCGAACAGGCCAACTCCCCTGAGACACAGCCAGTTTCAAACGTCAACCACTCCGGTTTCAGACAAACTCGGTGGCAATATTGATCCGCTCAAGAAAGATCAACACCATGGAGTGTCGGCCTGTTCGGGACGGGGCCACTGCCGATGCACCACCTGCTCGAACAACCGAGCGAGCAGGCTTCGCAGGGGAGGTTTCGTATGGACAGCTACTTCAGCAGCCGACTCCATCATCAGCTCAGGGAAACCGTCCGGGACTTCGCCGAGCGTGAGGTACGACCGCGAATAGCGGAAATGGAATCATCACGCTCGGTGCACCACGAACTGTCGCGACTCATCTGCGACCAAGGCTGGCTGGGTGCCACGATCAGCCAGGAATACGGCGGAATGGGCGCCGGACATCTGGCCAAAACCATTATCATCGAGGAACTCTCCCGGGTCAGCGGCGCCATGGGTGCCATGGTCCAGGCCTCACAGCTCGGCACGGCCAAGATCGTCCACTTCGGCAGCGACGACCAGCGCAAGACCTGGCTTCCCGCCATCTCCGCCGGCGAGTGCCTCCCGACCATCGCGGTCACCGAACCCGAGTCGGGCGGGCACGTCCTCGGCATGACGGCCGACGCGGTCCGTGACGGCGACGACTACATCCTGAACGGCAGCAAGGTGTTCGTCGGCAACAGCCATGTCGGCGATCTGCATGGCGTCGTGGTCAGGACCGGCCCCGGATCGAGAGGTCTCACGGCCTTCCTGGTCGAGTCCGACCGCCCCGGCTTCCGGCTCGGACCCCAGCAGCAGGCCATGGGGTTGCACGGCTTCAGCTTCGGTGAGCTCATCTTCGAGAACTGCCGGGTGCCGGCGGCCAACCGGCTCGGCGACGAGGGCGACGGCCTCGCCGTCGCGTACTCCTCCAGCGTCCTGTACGGCAGGGCCAACCTGACCGCCGTCTCGCTCGGCATCCACCAGGCGATCCTGGAGGAGACGACCAGGTTCTGCGCGGAGCGCCACCGCTACGGCAAGCCCCTGCACCAGCTGCCCACGGTCAAGCTGAAGCTCGGTCAGATGCAGTCCCGGCTGATGACGGCCCGGCTCGCCGCGTATCACGCCGTACATCTCCTCGACCAAGGCCTGTCCTGTGACGCCGAGCTGATGAACGCGAAGCTGGTCAACGTCGAGTCGGCGATCGACTCCGGCCGCAGCGCGATGGAGATCCACGCGGCGGCAGGCCTCTTCACCAACCGTCCGATCGAACGCTACCTCCGCGACGCGCACCACATCTTCGCCCCGGCCGGCACCTCCGACATCCAGCTGCTCCGGCTCGCCGAGGTGGCCCTCGGCCAGGACAAGGGCAGTTGGTCCGAGAAGCTCGCGGACCTCCTCAGGCTGGAGCCCGTACATGCCTGAACGTGGACACACGGCAGCGCCCCGGCACGACCACTGAGTCGTCCCGGGGCGCACCCATGGCGGTCCCGTGTGCACCTCCCGCCGGAGCGGGAGACCCGTCCGAGCGGGTCAGATCAGCCCTTCCTCACGGCGGTGGATCTGCTCCACCAGCTCCGCCGCAAGCGACTTGATCTTCTCCAGACCGGCGCGGCCCCACGGCCGTACGTCCGTGTCGACCACACAGATCGTGCCCAGCGCTATCCCCGTACGGTCGATCAGGGGCGCGCCCATGTACGAGCGGATGCCGATCTCGTCCACCACCGGGTTCCCGGCGAACCGGGGGTAGTCGCAGACGTCCTCCAGCACGAGCGCCTTGCGGCGCACCACCACGTGCGGGCAGTAGCCGTGGTCGCGGGCCATGTACCGGCCGACGTCGCCTCCGGCCGCCGCCGCGCCCAGGTCGCTGCCCGTGTGGGTGCCGGCCGGGGTGTGCAGCCCGGCGAAGAACTGCCGGTTCTCGTCGATGAAGTTGACCATCGAGTAGGGGGCGCCGGTCACCTCCGCGAGCCGGTGGGCGAACTCGTCGAACGCCTGCTCCGGCCGCTCCCCGATGCCCAGTTCGCGCAGCCGGCGCACACGGGCGGGAGCGTCCTGGTCGACGGGGGTCAGCAGCAGATGACCGGTCGGGTCGTAGGTCATGACGGTGCTCCGTAGCTCGGCACGGGGGCCGGGATGGTGGTGAGCAGATGCTGGACGAGAGTGAGGAGGGTACGGATGCCCGCGCTGGAGATCCGGGCGTCGCAGAGCACGACCGGTACCTCGGGGTTGAGGTCGAGCGCCGCCCGCACCTCGTCCGGCTCGTAGCGGAACGCACCGTCGAACTCGTTGACCGCCACGACGAATCCGATGCCCCGCCGCTCGAAGAAGTCGACGGCGGAGAAGCATTCCTGCAGGCGGCGGGTGTCGGCGAGGACGACCGCTCCGAGGGCTCCTTCGGAGAGTTCGTCCCACATGAACCAGAACCGTTCCTGGCCGGGGGTGCCGAAGAGATACAGCACGTTCCTGTCGTCGAGCGTGATGCGCCCGAAGTCCATCGCGACCGTGGTCGTCGTCTTGGACTCCACGCCCTCCAGGCTGTCCGTGGCCGCGCTGACCTGGGTCAGCAGCTCTTCGGTGCTCAGCGGTTCGATCTCGCTGACCGCACCCACGAAGGTCGTCTTGCCCACGCCGAAGCCGCCCGCCACCAGGATCTTGAGCGCGGTGGGGAACGGGTCGGCCGCGACACTCTCGTGGCGCTCAGAGCCGTTGTCGTAGGCCATCGAGCACTGCCTCCAGCAGGGAACGGTCGGTTGGGTTGGCGTGGAAGCGGGGCGCGCGGGCGGTGAGCGCCCCGCAGTCCACGAGATCGGAGAGCAGGACCTTGGTGACGACGGCCGGTAACCGTAAGTGCGCCGCGATCTCCGCCACCGAGGTGGGTCCGGCGCACAACCCGAGGGCCAGGCTGTGTTCTGGACCCATATGCGGTTGGGGGGAGGAGCCGGTCGCCATCACCATGGAGAGGAGGTCCAGCGCGGTGGTCGGTCGGGTCCGGCCTCCGCTCACGGTGTACGGACGGATCAGCCGGCCCGCCGCGTCGTCGAGCCAGGGCCCCTCCTGCGGGGACGTCACGCTCACTGCCTTGTGATGCCCGCCGCGCCCGCAGCCTGTCTGGCGGGAGTGACGAGATACGGTCGGACGCTCTTGACGAGCATCGCCATCTCGTAGCCGAGGACGGCGGCGTCCGCCTCGCGCCCGGCGAGGACCGCCAGACACGTGCCGGAGCCTGCGGTGGAGACGAACAGCAGTGTGGAGTCGAGCTCGACGACCACCTGCCGCACCTCGCCTCCGTCGCCGAACCGCGCGCCGGCGCTGCGGCCGAGCGAGTACAGCCCGGAAGCCAGCGCGGCCATGTGGTCGGCGGCGTCGGTGTCGAGGCCGTGGACCGACCTGACGAGGCCGTCGGAGGAGAGCAGTACCGCGTTCCGGGTGTACGGGACCCGCTGGACCAGGCCGCTCAGCAGCCAGTCGAGATCCGAGGAATGGCCGTTCGGCACATTGCTCGCCATGGTGATCTACTCCTTGTGCGCGTCATCGGGACGCAGCGCTTCTTGGTGGGGTGCGGGCTGGGATTCGGCGAGTCCGATGCCACGCTGGAAGGCGGCCATCAGACCGGGGTCGTGCAGGGCGTGCTCCTCGGGACGGCGGGCCAGGGGCTCGTCCCGCAGCTGCGGGACGAGGTGCTCCTGGGCGCGCCGCCTGGGGAGCAGGGGGCGGCCCGCCGACTGGGCGCGCTCGGCGTCGTCCGCCTGCTGGAGCGGGATGGCGGGGGCGGAGCTGGTGTACGCCAGGGGCCGGTGCGGCGGTACGGTGGCCGCGGGCTCCGGAGCGTGCGCCGGGGTACGTACGGGCGCATGCGGGAACGACTGCCCGGGCGTACGTACGGGAGGCGGTACGGGGGCGGAGGGGGGCGACGCCGGTGACGCCGGTACGGGACCGGGCGCGGTGGCGGGTGCGGGCGCCGTGTGGACGGGGCGGGCGGGCGCCTGGGGAACGTGCTGCGGTCCAGGCTGCGGGATCTGCTGAGGAACCTGCTGCATCTGGGGAGGCTGTACGGGCGACGGGCCCGCGGCCACGGCGGCCGCCTGCCCCTCACTGCGCGCGAGTCCCTCGGGGTCGGCGCCGAGAAGACCCTGCGGGAGCACGAGAACGGCCTGGACACCGCCGTAGATGTTGGACTGGAGGCGTACCGCGATGCCGTGGCGCCGGGCGAGCGCGGAGACGACGAAGAGCCCGATGCGGCCGTCCTGGAGCAGGTGGGCCACGTTCACCTGGTCGGGGTCGGCGAGGAGCGCGTTCATCTTGTTCTGCTCGGTGACCGGCATGCCGAGGCCGCGGTCCTCGACCTCGATGGCGAGGCCCGCGGTGACGTACTGGGCCCGCAGCAGCACGGTGGTGTGCGGTGCGGAGAACAGCGTCGCGTTCTCGACGAGTTCGGCCAGGAGGTGGATGACGTCGGCCACGGCGTGGCCTCGGAGCGTGCCGTCGATCGGCGGCACCAGCTTCACGCGCGGGTACTGCTCGACCTCGGCGATCGAGGAGCGCAGCACTTCGGTCATGGTGACCGGATTCGACCACTGCCGACGGGAGATGGCGCCACCGAGCACGGCGAGGTTCTCCGCGTGGCGGCGGATGCGGGTGGCCAGGTGATCGACGTGGAAGAGGCCCTTGAGCAGCTCCGGGTCCTCGACCTCGTTCTCCAGCTCGTCCAGGAGCTGGATCTCGCGGTGCACGAGGGACTGCAGACGCCGGGCGAGGTTGACGAAGACCTCGACCTTCTGCTCGTTGCCGACGCTGCTGGAGAGCCGGGAGGCCTGCACCACGGCGGCCACGGCGGCCTCGTGGGAACGGGAGAGCTCTTGGGCGAGCAGGTCGAACTCGTCGCCGGACGAGGCGGCGGGCGGGGTGACCGGGCGGGGCGGGGCGCCTTCGCCGCGTCGTAACTGCTCGACGATCGTCCGCAGTTCGTTCTGGCCGCGGGCGCTGGAACGGCGCAGGGCGTTGCAGCGGTCGAGTACGGACTTGGCCGCCCGGTCGGCGCCGAGCGCGGCCGCGGTCACGGAGGCGACCGTGAGGGCGGCCGCGCCGGTCAGCGCGGCCCAGAGACCGGGGGTCGGACCGGCTCCGGTGGAGCGGATGGTGAAGATGACGGCGGCTGCGCCGCCGAGTGCGACCGCGACGGCGGGAAGCACGGAGGTGCGCAGGAGTTGGGAGCGTATGCGGGCTTCCGTCGGGAGCGGCGCGGATTGCCGCGCGGGGTTGGGAGCCCCCGCACCGGAAGCGGAACGAGCGCCTGACCGGCCGTGCCGTCCGCCTTCGCGGCGTTCGGACCGCGCGGCGGGTGCGCGAAGTTGAGACATGAGTGTCCTTGGTACGTGCCCAGAAGTCGGCGTACTACGGGGGGTGCACTACGTGGGTCGGATGAGCCTACCGATGATCACCAACCACCCACTCTAGACGTCAACCGTTCATGTGCGGTGTGCAGTTGACAAAGTTCCCCGGAGAGGGGACCCACTCTGCTATCACCCTTCGCACGACAGGCCGATAACGCGTGGCCGGAACTCGACGAGGGCGTGTGGGGGCGGGGGAACGGAGGAGGGCGGGCCGGGTGGAGGCGTATCCATCCCGCCACCCTCGGTGAGATCCGGCCGTGACCGGAATCTGCCTGCACGCTCCCGTACGGGCGCTCGAGTCGGCCCTCCCCCGCCCGGCACGGAGCACCCGACACGCCGCCCCGACCAGCCATCACCCGATTTCCGCATTCGCGTTCGCATCGACAGCACGCGCGTGAGCGCCGTCAGGCGTGGCGCGCGACACATACCCAGGCCAGGCGGGTGTGCCGCCATGTCTTCGGCCAGGCCGACGGCCGAAGTGCTGGTGATCTTCCAGTCTTGACTTCCGCTCCCGTCCTTAAAGGGAGGGGATTCCTACCACGGTCGGCTGACCGTCTCGGTGGGTTCCTGCTTCTTCGCGCTGTGCCGGGACAGGTCCCGGTCTTACCGCGCTCGACAGGCTGACACCGCCAGTCCGGCGGCCTTGGCGACGTTGACCGCCGCGTTGATGTCACGGTCCAGCCAGGCGTGGCACGCCCGGCACTGCCGGACGCGCACGCTCAGAGGCTTGGGGCCGTCCTTGACCCCGCACTGCGAGCACACCTGAGACGTGGGCTCGAAGCGCCCGATGCGTACGAGGGTGCGCCCGTACCGGGCGGCCTTGTACTCCAGCACCGTGAGGAACGACGACCATCCGGCGTCATGCACGGACTTGGCCAGGCGCGTACGAGCGAGTCCCTTGACCGCCAGGTCTTCCACTGCGACCGCTTGGTTCTCGTGGATCAGCTTCGTGGAGAGCTGGTGATGAAACTCGCTCCGTGCGTCGGCCACCCGCGCGTGAGCACGGGCAACCTTCAGCCGGGCCTTCGTCCTGTTGCTGGAACCCCTGGCCTTACGGGACAGACGGCGCTGTTCCCGCTTCAGCTTCTTCTCCGCCCGACGCAGGAAGCGCGGGGATGCGATCTTCGTGCCGTCGGAGAGGATCGCAAAGTGCGTCAGCCCCAGGTCGATACCCACCTCGGGCGTCACCTCGGGCAGCGTCTCGTCCGTGCCGGTCTCGACCACGAACGAACAGAAGTACCGCCCTGCGACGTCCTTGATCACGTCACCGTGGACGGAGTGGAGGGAAGTGTGCGGGACCACTTGACCCGCACGTCGCCGATCTTCGGCAACGACAGGTCACCGCCGGTCGTGATCTTCCACCGGGCGTTGGCGGTGAACCTGACGGCCTGCCGGTTGTCCTTGCGGGACTTGAACCGGGGTGCACCCATACGCGGGCGCTTGCCCTTCAAGGAGTCGAAGAAGTTCCGGTAGGCGGTGTCCAGATCCCGAAGGGACTGCTGGAGCACGACCGCCGAGACCTCGCTCAGCCAGGCCCGTTCCTCGGTCTTCTTCGCGGCCGTGACCTGCTTCGACAACTCGGCCGAAGTCACGAACGGCAGCCCTTCCGTGCGGGCGGCCTCACGAGCGCGGAGCGCATCGTTATAGACCACCCGCGAGCACCCGAACGCCCTGGCCAGCGCGGAACGCTGAGGACCGTTCGGGTACATCCGGAAGGAGTACCTGAGCTGCATGAGCGTGATCGTACTGCAGTTGGTTTATGGCTGACTATCAGAACATCGGCACCGGCAGGCACTGCACTTTCGTCCTGCACGCCCACTTGGTTTTCGTGACGAGTACCGGCACAAGGCCTTCACCGACGCCCATCTCAAGCGCATGGAGGAAATAATGCGCGCCGCCTGCGCCGACTTCGAGTGCGAGCTGGTGGAGTTCAACGGCGAGAACAACCACGTCCACCTACTCGTGAACTTCCCGCCGAAGGTCGCCCCGTCCAAGCTGGTCAACAGCTTGAAAGGCGTCAGCTCACGCAGGCTCCGCCAGGAGTACCCGGAACTGGTCCGGCACTACTGGCGGGCGCAACGGCTGTGGTCCGGCTCGTACTTCGCCGGATCGGCCGGCGGGGCTCCGCTGTCGATAGTCCGTCAGTACATCGAGCAGCAGAATCGTCCGCTGTGACCTGCGCGTCAGAGCAGTTCTGAGAATCGCTTCACCACCGGGCTGAAGCCCGGTGCACTGCGATCAGTCCCGATAGCAGGCCGCCGATGGATCGGGAGCCCTGGACTCATCGACGGCTCACGACAGCCCTTCCTTACGCAGGACCCGCAGGACCCGCAGGGTCACGCCGGTCCTCGACGTGGACGATGCGCAGTTCGGTACCGTCCCGGTGACGCTTGGAACGTCCGAGCAGCCCGACGGCGATGTGCGACTGGTCCTGAGGCTCATCAGGGCCGACATAGGTCAGGACGTCGTCGTGGTGCCCGGTGACGACCCATCCCTCGACGTCCTCAGGGTCGATCACCCCGAAGTCCCCTGCGGAGGATCCGGCGCGCGCCGGGCCGAACTGCTTCAGGATCTCGGTGGCCTGTTCGGCCGGCTCTCCGTCCGGGGCGGGCAACACGACACACGTGCCGTGCTCGAACAGCACCCACGACTTGCGGGGGTCGGCGAGAAGCCGCTGCCAGACGTCTCTCAGTATCTCGGTGTTCACGGCCGTCATGATGCCGCAGCGCACCGACACCGGTGCTGCCCCGGGCCGGGTGACCGGACCGGACCGGGAGGAGCCCCCGCCGGCCCCTTCCGCGAGGAAGGGCTTGGAGCCCGGCGAGGGCGCGCCGCCCGCGTGGACGGGCGTATCAGGCGGGGAACACCTGCGGCTTACGAGCTGACGTCGGGCTCAGGCCCGCACTGGATCTTGCCGATGAAGTAGCCGCTGAACGCGCCTCCGAGCAGTCCGGCAGCGGCACCGGCCGGACCGCCGGCGAAGACACCGCCGATAGCACCGCCGACAACCGCCTTGTTCATCTCCTTGCGCATGCAGTCATGCCACTCCTTGTGTTCCGGCCCTTCGGCGGTACTCCCGAGGCCGGTCGGGGCGAAGGACGCCTCCTCGATGCCGGCGAGGGACGTCTTCGCGGTGGAAGAGGTCTTCCTGCCGACGGAGAAGCTGGGCGCGGTCATGGTGCCCGTGATCGTGCCGTTGCCGTCGCCGATGGTCTGGGTCAGCGTGGTGCCCTCGACGCGGAGGTGGACCGGCTGGGTCCTACCGGTGGCGTCCCGCATGGCTCCGGGCATGATCGCGGCGTGGGCCACGCCGTCGGCATCGACCACCAGGAGCTTGTCGTTCTCGGCGGCGGCGCGGTAGCCGTCGGGAATCCTCAGGGTCGTGGTGACCGTCTTCTCGTACGTCTGGGGCTCGGCCTCCGTGCCGGCCGGGTCGCTGCCGGGAGGGGTAGCTCCGGTGTGGGCGATGTACATGGTCGATCCGGCCGAGGAGTTGACGACCGGGACCGTGACGGCGCCCTCGGTCGTCCAGGGGAAGCCGCCCTTGTCGAAGGTCCAGATACCGGTGACGTCCTTGGCGATGGCCGCGAAGTCGACCCAGCCGTAGTTCTTCGGCGGGACCGTGACGAGCACGCCGTTGATCTCGGCCTCGTCCACCTGGTAGGTGGTGGTCGACGTCAGCTGAGAGCTGATCATGGTCTGCAGGGGGACGGAGACGCCCAGGGAGGTCGAGACGCCCGCGGAGAAGCTCTGCGACCATCCGCTGCGGTAGATCGTCGTGAAGACCTGGGTGACCTTCTCGGAGGTGTCGTTGTACCAGACCGAGGACGCCTTTTCGAGCGGCAGGGCCCTGGGCTCCCCCTCGGAGGTCTGCTTCCAGGAGCAGGTGGAGGTGTTGGTCGAGCACAGGTGCGAGTAGAACTCGGTGGCGAGCTTCATCGCCTCCGGCTGCTTCGACGCCGGGACGGTCCACTGCTGCGCCGTGCTGTTGTTGCAGTTCCAGACCTGGGTCCAGGCGTCCGGGTACGTGGCGCCCTGAGCGATGTCGAGGCAGGCGGCGTTGTTGCTGCGAACCAGCGAGAACGTGTTCGGTTGGCCGGCGACCGGCCGGAAGTGCCATGCCTGCTCGGCCTTGCCGCAGTCCTGCTGCGACAGGGGCCACGTCTGCTGCACGCACTTGCCCGTGAAGGCGTTGGCGATCCGGAACTCGCCGTGGCCGAGCGGGATCAGCCTCCACTCCTGGTGATAGCCGGGGGTGTTGTTGGCGACGATGAACACACCGGCGTGGGTGTTGCCGTTCTGGACGTCGAGACGCCGCCCGTTGGCCGTGGTGAACGTCCAGGTGTCACCGTCGGTCGTCTCGGCTGCCTGCGCCGTGACGACGGCTCCGGTGGCGAGCATGAGCAGGGCGATGAACGGTGCCGCTAAGAGACGCAGGGCACGTATGAGAGGTGAACGCATGACGCCTTCCTGTGGACGATCTATGAGTCCTCGTGCCGGTGGCACCGAGGCGTTGACGCGTTGCGGAGCCGGCCGGCGACGCCGTCGAGGTCACGGCGGAACAGCGGCACACGCAGCTCGTGGCTGCCGGGCTCCTCGTACCACCCGTGACCGCGGCCCGATGTGGCCGGCAGGCCGCGGAACTCCCGGTGATGCGTGTCGCGGCCGAGCCCTTGGTCATGCTCCGTTCGCCTCCGCATGGGCGGTGGCCCGTACCCCGGAGCAGGCGGGTTCCGACACCGGCAGCCGGTCGTCTGCTCACCTGGCTCCCTTTCTAGGCGGACTCAGGGCCGCGGAGTGGGGTGGTGTGGCCGTGGACCGTCTCCGCCGTGCGCCGCGCACATTCAAACGCGGGATCGCGCCCCATGTCCCGGCCCTCCGACCCCGTCGGACAGATCCCGGACAATCCCCGGACAATGGCATTTCCACATCGGCGGACCGCGGTACGCCGGTGAACGGACACTCCGAGGACAGGAAGGAATCAGAGGTGGGACGCCAGGAACAGCCACTGGACCCGCAGCAGGGCCCCGTGGCCCGATTCGCTCATGAGTTACGCGATCTGAGACGCCGGGCGGGCAGCCCGCCTTACCGGCGACTCGCCGCACGGACCCACTACTCGGCCTCCACCCTGGCCGCCGCGGCCGCCGGCCAACGCCTGCCCAGCGCCGCTGTACTGGAGGCTTTCGTGAGCGCGTGCGGCGGCGATCCGGCGGAGTGGGAGCGGCGCCGGATCCACGCGCACGACCTGTCCACGAGTCCTCCGGCGCCACCGATGGAGGCCCCGCCGGCCTCTGCGGCCCAACCGCCCCCATCAGCCTCTTCGGCCACGCCGGCCGATTCGGCGCCCAGCACCAAGGCCCCGGCACGCGGTTCGAGGGCGTCACAGTGGTGGCTGCCGCGCCGGCTCAAGGGCCTCGCCGCGGCCTTCGTGACGGCCGTCATGACGCTCGGCGCGCTCCTGTCCGGCGACTCCGTATCACCCGAGGGCGCCCCGGCGGCAGACCGGACGCGCGACGTGCCCGACCCCGTGGCGGGCGTCCGGCTGCAGGACCACGGACGGTGGTTGCGGACCGACACGGACATCCCGCAGCGCTACCGGCACCTGATCATCGAGGCCGGGACCATGTGTGACATCCCTCAGGTCACGCCCGCCCTGGTGGCCGCCGTGCTGGAAGCGGAGAGCGGGTTCGATCCCGTGCTGAGCGACCCGGCCAGGGACGAGTACGGCATCGCCCGCTGGACACCCCGCGTTCTTCGCTACTACCTGCCGCCCACCCAGCAGAAGACCATCCCCACGCCGCCCTTCAGCCCCGAGGACTCCATCCCCGCCGTGGGCAGGATGCTCTGCGCCATAGCCCCCGAACTCGAAGGCGTTCCAGGCGACCCGGCCCTCAACCTCGCCGCGGGCTACCGCATCTCGACCTGGCGAGTGCAACGACAGGGCACCGAGCTCCAGCGCATCCGGCCGTACCTCGACCGGGTCCGCACCAACCTGGAGCGCTACCGCCCGCCTTCGCCCCCTTCGTAGGCGCACGGAGGAGCCGACCGGGGGCCGCAGGACCTCACTCACCGACGCCCGCGACTGCGACATGTCCACCGACGACTCCGCCGACCGGTGAGTCACGGGACGCGTTGCGTCCCTGCCAGGCCGACCGAGCCCGGCCCGCTCCCGGCCCCTTCCCCGGCGTGCCGTGTGACCGGGCTGGGGCTGTAATGGGCGGCGGGACCCGTTCGGCGGCGGAGCGGGAACGGTCGCCGGGCGCCGGCCGGACCGGCCGTCCCGCCCTCTCGTCGGCGACAGGAAGGCGTGCCCGTGCCCGTACCCGCTCATCCCGATCCACTGCCCAAGGTGCTTGTCCTGCTGACCGCGGTCACGGGCGTCGTCGACGCGGTGGCCTTCCTCGGCCTCGGGCAGGTCTTCACGGCCTTCATGACCGGCAACATCCTCTTCCTCGGCTTCGCGCTTGCCGGGGGCGAGGGTCTGACACCCCTCGGGTCGTCGACGGCGCTCGCCTCGTTCGTGGTCGGCGCCGCCGCGGGGAACCGCCTGGGAGTGCGCTTGCAGGCCAGGCGCCGGCGGTGGATCTTCACCTCGGCCCTCATCGCGGCGACCCTGCTCGTGGTGGGGGCGCTGGTCGCGCTCGGCCTGCCGTCCGTCACGGGAGAGCCGTCTCCGCGGCACTACGCGGTGATCGCCTCGACCGCGCTGGCGATGGGGGTACGCAGCGCGACCATGTGGCGGCTCGGGGCCGTCCTCAACACCACCCTCGTCACCGGAACCCTCATCACCTGGATCCGGCACTCGGCTCTGGGCGGCGGGGCGGGTGACCTGTCCCAGCGCTATCGGGCCGCGGGTCTGGTGGCGGTGCTGACCGGCGCGGCCATCGGCACGCTGCTGTTGCGGGTGAGCATCACCGTGGCTCTGCTGGTCGCGGCGGCGGGTGTCCTGGGAGGCATGGGGGGATACGCGGCCCGTCCGGCATCCCGACGACCGCCGACCGCGTGACGCGCGCGTTCCCCGCGTCGGCCGTTCCCGTCCCGGGCCCACCCCGGTTCACCCCGGTTCACCCGCGGCTCACCCGCGGCTCACCCGCGGCTCACCTGCGGCCCGGGTGGCCAGGGGGCCCTTCCGCGTCGCCCGACGCGGGGTGGCGGGCCTGGTCCCCAGGAGGCAGACGCCGGGCCAGAAGGCCCACGGCCACCGCCAGGGCAAGCAGCAGCCAGGAGCAGCCCCTGAGAGCCGCGGTGAAGTCCCGCTCGTCCAGCCGTGCCCCCGTGTCCTGCGGATCGGCGCCGAGCAGGGCGACGAAGAGCGCGCCGAGCACGGCGACCCCGAGAGAACTGGCGAGCTGGTTCGTGGTCAGCACCATTCCGGAACCGGCCCCGGCGTCCTCGCGGCGGACGGTTGCCAGGACGACCCCGATGAGCGGCGCCGAGACGAACCCCTGCCCGACCCCGGACACCACCAGCGCGGGCGCCATGGTGAGCACCGCGAGAGGTCCGGAGGAGAGCGGGCCGGGCAACAGCGTCGCGATGAGCACGACGTAGCCGACCACCATCGTCCCCGCGCCGACGAGGAGGACCCGGCTGCCGTACCGTGCGGTAAGCCGGCGGCTGGCCAGTGACGCGGCGGCGAACCCGACGCCCAGTGGCAGAAACCCGATGCCGGAGGCGAGCGGCGACAGGTGCAGGCCGTCCTGGAACACGTACGCCAGCAGCAGGAACAGCCCGTAGTTGCCGCTGTAGAAGACCAGGGCGATGGCCAGCCCGGTCCGGAACCCGGGTCTGCGGAAGAGCGACGGCGGGACCAGAGGGCCGCCGCCCGCGATCTCCCGCCGCCGCTCGGCGTACCACAGGGCGACCAGGGCCAGGCCCGACCCGGCGAAGGCCGGCCAGACCCAGACGGGCCAGCCGTCGGCGCTGCCCCGGATGAGCGGGAAGATCAGGAGCGTCATGGCGACCGCGGTCAGCAGCAGGCCCGGAATGTCCAGGGGGTGCCGCCCGGCGAGCCTGCGCTTCTGGAGCGTGGCGGGTACGCAGGCCGCCACGGTGAGCCCGACCGGCACGTTGACCAGGAACACCGAGCGCCATCCCAGACCGAGGACGTCCAGTCGGATCAGAGCGCCGCCGACGATCTGCCCGAGGACCGCCCCCAGGCCCAGCGTCGCCCCGTACAACGCGAGCGGCCGGGCCCGTTCCCGTTCCGGGAAGATCACTTGGATCAGCGCGAGCACCTGCGGCAGCATGAGGGCTGCCGCCAGCCCCTGGCCGAGGCGCAGGGCGATGAGCACTCCGGCCGACGGTGCCGCCGCGCACCCTGCGGAGAACGCCGTGAACCCCAGCACACCGAGGAGGAAGACACGCTTCTGGCCGTAGGAGTCGCCCAGCCGCGCCCCCGTGGTCAGCGCCACGGCGTACGCCAGGACGTATCCGCTGATCACCGCCTGGATGTCGTCGAAACTCGCGTGCAGGTCACGCTGGATGGACGGGGCGGCGACGTTGACGATCAGCACGTCGAGGATGCCCATGAACGCCGCCAGGAGCAGGACGGCCAGCGCCCTGCGCCGCTTCGGGCCGGGCGGCCGGGCCGGGCCCTCCGTCATGCCACGCCTCACCTGTCGCGTCCGGGCCGGTCACACGCGTGCGATGCGCAGGGGTACGACATGCCAGTGGGTTTCGACCGCCTCCGGGTCGGCGGCGACGCGGGCCCGCATCCCGGCGGCGAACGCGTCCGCGAGGGCGTCGACGTCGCTGCCGCCACGGCCGGGATCCAGCGCGCTGAACAAGGAGGGCTGGAACGCCGCCTGGAAGAACGCCGTCACCTGTTCGGCGTAGCCCTGGACGTCCCCTGTCTCCCGGAGGTGTCCGAGGAGGATGTCGGGCAGCACCACGAGGTCGTGTTCCTCGACCCGCAGGAGCTCTGCGAGCGGCCCATCCCTGAGCGGAGCGAGGAACTCCTCCCTGGTCCGGTTCCAGGTCGGAATCGTCATGCCCGCGTACTCGACCGACGTGATCAGGCCCTCGCGGGTCAGGTCGGCCAGTACGGCCCCGGCCGTGTCCATCAGGCCTTCGGCCCCGCTCGAACCGTCGTCGGCCGCCGCCCCGCCCAGGACGACGAGCTGCCCGCCGGAGCGCAGCTCCCGGGCCCGGTGGGTGAGGAACGCCTCCCAGTCGGACCGGGACTGCTCCTTCAGGGCCCGGCGTACGCCACCGGTGGCCCGTGAGGAGAAGACGTGGTCAGGGACGGGTTCGGGAACCCGGGAGAGCCAGTGCACCGCGATCGCGCTCCAGACCAGGTGCAGGTCCCCGGGCGGGAAAAGGGGCTCATAGAAGGACCGCGCCTCGGCCTGGGCGAAGACCTGCGGCAGGTGGGCGTAGGAGCCGGGCGAGTCCATGATCGTGGCGAACATGGCATTGAAGTCGTTCGCGGGGATATCGGTGTGGACCACCGCCACGGGGGTGTCCTCGCCGGTACGCACGCGGATCCCCTCCACCACGGCACGCATCGGGTCCAGGGAGTTGGTCCCGGCTGCCACACCGAGGTCCGCCACCCGAAAGGCCGTGCCGTCCTCCGGCAGAGCGACCACGTCCAGAGCCCGGTGCAACAAGGGCATCCCGTAGTCGCCGGCGCGGTGCTGGACCCGCGAATGCCGTGCGTAGCCCTGCCCCATGGAGCCCTCAGCGCTGCGAGGAGTGGACGATCCGCTCATCGAGACCTCGCTCACCTGCAGTCGCGGCCCCCTCCGACCACCATAGCCGGGGCCCGGGAAGCCGCCATCCCAGTCCTGCGACCGGCACGGCAGCAACGTTCTCACCACCTGCGCGACGCCCTCGCCCTGGCCGTACGCGGGCCCACCGCTCTCCCGAGCCGGGGTTCCGGGAGCCGCATCGTCCTCCAGAGGCGGATGACCGGCGTACGCCTCGCCTCCCTGCGGGCGCCCCGTCCGAAGCCCGCAGCACTCAGTCGAGCCCTGCGGACGCCAGACGCTCCAGCATCCGCGCGACCTCGGCGAAGTCGTCCCCGGCCGACGTCACCTCTCGCCCGCGAGGTCGAGATCGTCGCTGCGCGGCTCGGCGACGCCCTCAGCAGGCCGGGGGCGACGCCACGGTTGCGCGGTCGGATGCGCCACAGCGCGCCACCAAGGCTCGGCCGGCAGCTTCCCCTCTGGCTCGAACGGCGCGCCGGGACGGGGGAACGCCACAGCCTGGCCGGTCTCCTCGGCCTCGTACTCCGTCCACTCCCCCGGCTCCGCCCACGCGTGCGGGGCCAGGTTGAAGGTGGCCCAGTGGATCGGCAGGAGCACGCCGTGCGCCTGGCCGCCCTGGAGGTCGAGGTGGGCCTGGACGCCCTCGGCCGGGGTCATGTGGATGTCCGGCCAGTACTCGCTGTACGCGCCGATCTGGATCATCGTCGCGTCGAAGGGGCCGTGCGCGGCGCCGATCTCCGCGAAGCCGGGGAAGTATCCGGTGTCGCCGCTGTGGTAGACGCGGTGCTCGGGGCCCGCGACGACCCAGGACGCCCAGAGGGTGTGCTGGGTGTTGCGCAGGCCGCGGCCGCAGAAGTGACGGGCGGGCGTCGCGGTCAGCAGCAGGTCGCCGACCTCGGTGGACTCGTTCCAGTCCAGCTCACGCAGGCGCGAGGCCGGCACGCCCCAGCGTTCCAGGTGGGCGCCGACCCCGAGCGGCACCGCGAAGACGGTGTCCGTGGAGGCGAGCGCCTTGATCGTGGGCAGGTCGAGGTGGTCGTAGTGGTCGTGGGAGATCACGACGACGTCGACCGGGCCCAACGCGGCGATCGGCACCGGCACGGGGTGCAGGCGCTTCGGTCCGGCGAAGGCGAAGGGCGAGCAGCGGTCGCCCCAGACGGGGTCGAAGAGGACCCGGCGGCCGTCGATCTCCGCGAGGACGCTGGAGTGCCCCATCCAGGTGATGCGGAGGCCCGAGACCGGGGGCTGGGCGAGGTCGGCCAGCGTGGTGGCGTGGACGGGGATCGCGCCGGAGGGAGCACGGTGCGTCCGCGCCTCCTTGTCGAAGTAGATCTTCGCGAACTCGATCGTCGACCCGCTGGGTCTGATCCGCGCGGCCACGGGATTCCGGAAGACACCGTTCGCGAAGTTCGGCGAGCGGCGGATGCGCGCGAGGCGCTCCCCGGCCGGGTCGGCGCCGAAGGCCTCGGGCCGCAGGGCGCGCAGCCTGGCCCGCAGCGGATGGTCGGAGCCGGTACCGGTCACGGGTCCTCCTGATGGTCGGGGGTCGTTCCATTATGAGCGGCCTGCGACGCTCCCGGCCGGGCCGCGTGCTTCATACTGAACCACGGTTCAGTAGTGCACTCGCTCCAGCCCGGGAGAACGCCCATGAGCACCACTCCTCTGCTCTCCGTCACCTGGTCGGACCACGTCACCGGACGGCGGGGTCATCTGGTGGTCGACCGGCTGGTTCGCGGTGTGGCCAGCGGGGGCCTGCGGATGCGTGAGGGCTGCACCCTGGAGGAGGTGGCCGGTCTGGCGCGGGGCATGAGCATGAAGGAGGCCCTGCACTACGACCCGAACGGCCGGTACGTTCCGCTGGGCGGCGCCAAGGGCGGCATCGACTGCGATCCGCGCTCGCCCGAGGCGTACGGCGTCCTGGTCCGGTACCTGCGGGCGATGCGCCCCTACATCGAACGCTGCTGGACCACCGGCGAGGACCTCGGCCTGACCCAGGACCTGGTCGACCGGGCCGCGGCCGAGGCCGGGCTCGTCTCCTCGATCCAGGCCGTCTATCCGCTCCTGGACGACGAGACGCGGGCCCGGCGGAGACTCGCCGACGCCTTCGAGGTCGAGGTGGAGGGCATCGGCCTCGACGCGCTGGTGGGCGGCTGCGGGGTCGCGGAATCGGTCCTCGTGGCCCTGGACCGGGCCGGCCGGCCGTACGCGGGCACCCGCGTCTGCGTGCAGGGCTTCGGGACCATGGGCGGGGCCACCGCGCGCTTCCTGTCCCGATCCGGACTCGCCGTCGTGGCGGTCGCCGACGTGAAGGGCACGATCGCCAACCCCGACGGCCTGGATGTCGAAGCCCTGCTCGCGGCACGCGACCCGTACGGGACCGTGGACCGGAGCGCCCTGCGGCCGGGTGACTCGGAGCGTCCCGGTGACGCCTGGCTCGCGGTCGACGCCGAGGTCCTGGTCCCGGCTGCCGTGTCGTACGCGATCGACGGCCAGGCGGTGGAGCGGATCCGGGCCCGCTGGATCGTCGAGGCGGCCAACATGCCCGTCCTGCCGCAGGCGGAGGTGCTGCTCGCGGCGCGCGGAGTCACCGTCCTGCCCGACGTGGTCGTCAATTCCGCCACCAACGCCTGGTGGTGGTGGACCCTCTTCGGCGACATCGACGCAGACGCGGATGGCGCGTTCGCGCACATCCGCACGGCCATGCGCGCCCTGGTCGGCCGGATGCTCGACCGCGCGGAGGCGGACGGCACCACCCCGCGCGCCGCGGCGCACGCGCTGGTCGAGGAGCGGCTGCCGGAGATCGCGGAGCGGTACGGCTGGTACTGAGCGTCGGGCCCCTCATGCGGCCGCCTGGCAGGCAGAGAAGAGGATCATGGTCGGGGGGTGCGCGTGTGTAGGCTGACCGGCGTGACGAGAGTGCGGTTGAGCGTGGCGGAGCGGCGTGATGAGCTGCTCCGCGCTGCCGTCGAGCAGATCGAGGCGCGAGGCGTGGCCGCCGTCCGGATCGCCGATGTCGCGTCGGCCCTCGGGGTCAGCAACGCGCTCGTGCTCTACCACTTCTCGACGAAGGAGAAGCTCGTCGCCGAGGCGTTCGCGTACGCCGCCGAGGCCGATCTCGCCCATCTGCGCCGGCTCCTGGAGCGGCGCACCAGCGCCCTGCGCCGGCTACGGGCGGCCGTGCGGTGGTACGCCCCGACCGGGCAGGCCAAGGGGTGGCGGCTCTGGATCGAGGGCTGGGCGGCGTGCCTGCGCGAACCGGCGCTGCGCGAGGTCGCCGGGGCGCTCGACCAGCAGTGGAAGGCGACCCTGACCCGGGTGATCGGCGAGGGCGCGGCAGCCGGAGAGTTCCCGTGCCCCGACCCGGCCGCCGCGGCCTGGCGACTGACCGCCTTCCTGGACGGGCTCGCCGTGCAGATGACGTCGTACGCCGGATCGCTCTCCCGCGCCGCGATGCTGGAGTGGGCCGACGCCGCCCTGGCCAGGGAACTCGGCCTGCCCTCCCTCGACGAAACGGTCGACCGTGCGCCCGCACCCGACAGTCCGGGCCACAGGTCGTCGGTGTAGCCAGGCCCGCCGTCGCCCGCCGTCGCCCGCTCGCCGGGACGGGCAGCCACCCGTACGCAGCACAGCCACCCGCCGGTGGCGCACGGCCCTCGGGACGGACGGTCGTCCCCGTCCCCGACCCGTCCCCGCCCCGGCGAACCGGACAGCAGGCCATCGGCGTGGCCCGGCCCGTCGTCGGCCTGCGGCGGCCCGCCCCAGCGCGCTCAGAGCAGCTCGTACACGGCCGTGACCGTCACCTGTTCCTCGATCTCGCCGGGGGCCAGTGGGACTCCCGAGGCGTCGGCGGACGCCTCGGGGATGGCCCCGGCTGCGGGGCGGCCGCTGTCCGTCTCGGTGAGCGACACCAGCCGGCCGAGCCGGTGGCCGCTCAGCCGGGCGTGCTGGGCGGCCTTGTCGTGGGCGTCCTTGTGGGCGAGTTCGCGGGCCCTGGACCGCAGCGCGGCCGGATCGGCGACGTCGAAGGTCACCCCGTCCACCCGGCCCGCGTCCCCGGTCGCCTTGGTCACGGCCCCGACGACCTGGCCCGTCCTGTCGACGTCCCGGACCGTCGCGGAGACACTCTGCGAGGCCTGGTAGCCGGAGACCCTGCTCTCCCCGTTGCTGGCCTGGGTGTAGACCGGGAACAGGGCGATGCTCTCGGTACGGATGTCCCGGTCCGCGACGGACTGCTTCCGCAGCGCGGCGAACAGCGCCTCCGCCGCACGGCTCTGGGCCGCCATCGCCTCCTCACCGGTCTTGGCCCGCGCCTCGACCGCGACCGAGATCACCGCGATGTCGGGCGCGGCACCGGCCCGCCCGGTCCCGGTCACGGTGAGGGTCGCCGGAGCGGGAGCTCCGACGGTCGCCGCGGCGGGGCCGGCCACGGGGGCCGCCGCGAGCGCGGGCGCGACACCGGCGAGCGCGAGCGCGCCGAGCACGAAACCGGCGGCCGTCGCGCGGCGGAGGAGACGGGTGCGGACAGGGGTGCGGAAGCGAGGGTGATGACCGGTCGTCACGGGCGGTCCCTTCGGCGGTGGTTGCCGGACAGCCCCGGCGCCGCCCATCCCAACACCCTCCACCGCCCCCGCCCGCGCGCCACTCCTGTCCGGTCACCCGCTCAGGTCTGTCGCGTCGTCAGGTCTGCACCACCGGTTCGTACGCCGTCGTGCCAAGCCCGAAGGTCCACGCGACGCCCTCGCGCGCGGTCCTCGTCCCGGGCGGCACGCGCAGCCAGTAGGTACGGAACGAGCCGTCCGGCTCCGGGGTCGCGTTGACCACCTCGACCATGACCACGTCCTCGTCGTCCACGAGCTCGATGCGCCAGAGGACACCCGCCTCGTCCCGGCCCACGGGGCGGGCCACCGACTCCGCGAGGTAGCGCTCGTAGCCGTAGTACTCGAGCATCACGCGCCGCAGTTCGGCGTTCTCCTCGGCCCGTATCCGCTCGGGAGTGAGCCCGCCCAGTCCGGCGAGGAACTCCGCCGGCACCGACATGCCCCGCCAGGCGTACAGCGCGAAGCCGTCGCGGAAGGCGAGCGCGGGACCGTCGCCCCGGTCCAGGCGCCCTGCCTCGTCCCGGTGCAGCTCCACCGGCCGCTCGCACACCACGGCGACCCTCTCGTACGGCCACCACCAGCCCGCGTGCGCGGCTACCGCGGCGAGCCCGGCAAGCCGTTCGCCCCGGCCGTCGAAGGCGGCGAGCCAGGCCGCGTCCTGCTGTCCGAGGACCGCGTCGAGCAGAACCAGGCGCACGGCCGCGGCGTCGACGGACGTCCCGGCGAGATCGTCCACGACGGCGGACCGGATGCGATCGGCGAGCGTCCGCGACGCCTCCCAGAGCCGGGCGCCGGTGCTGGTCCACAGCGCGGTCCAGCCACGAGGGCCGAGCGCGTCATGGATCCGGCGGCGCTCCTCCGCCCAGGGCCGCGTCCGGACCTCGTCGCGCACCGAGCGCCCGGCGTCGGCCAGTTCGCGCACGAGCGCGACGGCCTCCCGGGGCGAGTCCGCCCAGACGATCCGCTCCGGGGCGGCGAGGCCGGCCGTGCGGTACGCGAGCCGTACCCCGGCCTCGGCCGCCGCTCGGTCCGCCGCCCCGGTGGCTGCCGCGACGGCCCGCCACCTGTCCACCGCCGTCGTTGTCCCGTTCATCTCTCCCCCTTGTTCCTGCGCGGCTGTTGCTTCGCGACGACTTCTCGGTCCGCGCCGCCGGGTCAGTCCGCGACGATCCGGTACGCGCCCGGCGTGTACTCCCGCTGACGCACCACCCGGTACCAGCCCTTCGGCAGCGGGATCGGGGCGTGCTCCTCGTGCACCACCCGGCCTCCCGAGGGCAGTTCGAGCACCAGGGGGCCGAAGGGGCCCGGCTCGGCGACCAGTCGGCCAGGCCCCGGGACGGCGTGGGCGTGCCCGGTGACCTCGCCGAGCGCCAGGACCATCCGCCCCCGCGCGTCTCGCGGCTCCCCCTCCGCGTCCTTCACGTGGTCGGGCACCGCGCTCTCCGCGACGGGCACGATCAGCACGTCTCCCTGCCGGTACATGGCTCTCCCCTCCGTGGTGGACACGCCACGTGTCGACCACGCACACGACGCTAGACGCAGCCACTGACATTGATGCTGATACTCAGGTCCCGGTGGTCGTGGCTCTGCCACTGACTGACGCCCTGCTGGGCTGTCTTCCCGCTGTTCTGCCCGGC